>JANXWI010000439.1 GCA_025351205.1 Deinococcus sp. | reverse complement strand
CAGCAGCTCGAACGGGTTGCGGTACTCCAGCTCGGTGCGGGCGCCTTGGTACTCGCCCTCCAGCCCGGTCAGCACCAGGGCGGCGCGGCGTCTGAGTTTCAGGGCCGGTTTCGCCGCAGTTTTTGGGGCAGCCTTCGGGGCTGGTTTCGGGGCAGGGTCTGGCTTGACGCCGGGCGCGTTGACAGCCTGCACAGCCTTGGAGGAGGGCACACGGGCAGAGTAGCGCAGGCAGGCCAGGGCAGGCGGGCCGCAGGGCGAAGCCAAGTACGTCCTTGCTGCCGTTTCGGGTTTCCGCGTCTTGGCAAAACAGCGCCCATGAGGACGCTTGCCCGCTCCGCTCGGTAAAGCTAAAGCTTTACAAGGAGATACTTAACCGGGAAGCTTCGCGGCGCGTCAGCCCTCATCCCCTTCATGTGTGTGTCAGATTCCTGTGAAGTTTTCGTCGTACACTGTGAAGCGAGAGGCGGCCCCCCCGCCCTCACCTTCCCTCCAGAGTGCGTGGCTCCCCCCGCCACGCGCTCGTTTTTTGGTCCGCGTCTGTTCTCAGGCCGGGAAAAGGTGAAACGCAGGGGCACATCGCGCTGATCTGGAACCGCCCTCAGCCTGCCACGAATTTCAGGACGTCCCGGAGGTCGGCCTGGGCGTCCAGGGTTGGCACCACCAGGGTAGGGACCACGGTGCTTTCCGAGATGCGGGCGGCCCAGCGCACGTCTTCTCCCAGCCCCAGCCGTTCGAGCGTGACCCCGTGGCTGCTGCTCGACAGCGCCTCCAGCGGGTTGCCCAGGTTGCGCCGGAGGGTCAGGGCGATGCGCGCGCCGTCGTCCACCGTGAATTCGCCCATCGCCAGCAGGTATTCGGCCAGCACGCCCGCCGCGTACACGTCTTCTAAGCTCACGCGCTGATCGGTGCCCGAGCACACGATGGCGATCTCCTCCACCGCCAGGGCGCGGGCGCGGCGGGTGGCGGCGTGGGCATTGACCAGTCCGGCCAGCAGCACGTGCTTGCCGCTCCTGGCAGCGATGTGGGCCGCCGCCGTGCCGTTGGTGGTGTTCATGACCACCTCGCGTCCGGTGAAGTTCTGGCCCGCCGCCTCGACGGGGCTGTTGCCGAAATCGAAACCGGGCATCGGCAGCCCTCCGCGCTCACCGCCCAGCAGGTAGCGCTCGTTGCGCGTCACCTCACCCGCCGCGTTGACCGTGTCGCGCAGCGAGAGGGCTGCCTCCGGGGTGCTGGTCAGCAGCAGGGCCGCCGCGCCGCGTTCCAGGTAGGCCACCGCCGTGGTGGTGGCCCGCAGAATATCGACCACCAGCACGGTGTCCGAGTAGCCGCCATAGGGCAGCAGGTCCACGCGCAGCTTCACTGACTCCTTCTCAGGCCGGTCACCGCAGGGCCGCCCGCAGGCGTTCCAGGCCCGCCGCCGCGCCGCCCCTGCCTTCCCACTGAGGGCCGTACACGCTCGATCCGGCCACCAGCACGCTCGCGCCCGCCTCGGCCAACTGGCGGGCGTTTGCAGCACTCACGCCGCCGTCCACCTGAAGTTCCGCTGGGCTGCCCAGGTCGTCCAGCCAGCCGCGCACCGTCCGCACCCGCCCGTAGGTCTGCGGCAGGAAACTCTGGCCGCCGAAACCGGGGTTGACGCTCATGACCAGTACCAGATCCACGCTCTCCAGCAGCGGGCGCAGGGTTTCCAGGGCGGTGCCCGGATTGAGCACCACCCCCGCCCGGCAGCCCAGCGCCCTGATGGTCTGCACGCAGCGGTGGACGTGCGGCGTGGCCTCGACATGCACCGTCATGCTGTCGGCACCGGCCTGCGCGAACGCCTCCAGGAAGCGCTCGGGGCGTTCGATCATCAGGTGGACGTCGAGCACCTGAGCTGTTCCCAGCGCGTCACGGCTGCGTCTGGCCGCCTCCAGAATCGGAACCCCGAAGCTGATGTTGGGCACGAACAGGCCGTCCATCACGTCGATGTGCAGGTACTCGGCGCTGCTCACGGCCCCGATCTCGTCTCCGAGCCGGGTGAGGTCGCAGGCGAGGATGCTGGGGGCGAATTTGACGGCGGTGGGCGGCACAGTGTCGCCACTCTAACATTCTCACCCCGATATTCTTCATGCCGGCTGCGGTCCCGGGCAACACCGGAAGCCTGATGCCCAGCTTCGCGGCGCGGCGCGGCTTCATGGGCTGTGTTGAACCGTTCAAGAAAGGAATTTCAACCATCCGGCAGGCGGTGTGCAAGCCTCAAGGAACTGTCAGACCCTGCGCCGCAACGCCCCCCGTGCAGCCTGTATAGTCCTGTCTGTGACCGCTGTGCGCCCCACTACAACGTCAGAACACCCGGCTCTGCCAGGGCAGCCCTCGCTGGCGAAACTGCTGCCCCAGGCACCGGCAGGAACAGTCATGCTGCTGCCGCAGGTGGCCCGCATGGCGCTGTTCGCGGCCTACAGCGGCCCCTGCGTGCTGCTGACCACGCCTGAGCGCCTGGAGGGCTACGCCTCGTCGGGCGTGCTGGGCGCTCCGGTAAGCGTCAACCCCGGCCTGAACGACTGGCAGGAGCGCCGCGAGCATGTGGTGCTCGACGTGAACACCGCCCTGGACCTGTTCCCGGCCCGCCCGGAAGACCACGCCCTGAACCTCAAGGTGAGCCAGTCCTACCCCCGCAGTGAACTGGTGGAGCGGCTGGAACGCCTGGGCTACGAGGCGCTGCACGAGGAAGGCGAGGGCGTTGGCTACCGCCTGCGCGGCGACACCCTGGAGCTGTACCCGGCGGGCCTGAATGGGGGGGACCTGAACGGCCACATCCGGGCCGAGTTCTTCGGAGACGATCTCGACACGCTGCGGCACGTGCAGACCGGCGAGGCGACCCGCAAGCTGCACACCTTCACCCTGCCGCCCGCCGAGGGCTACCTGAGCAGCGTGAAATGGGACGCCACCCGGCTGGAGCTGCTGCCGGGGCGGGTGTTTCTCGATTCGCCGGAGTTCTTCGCGTCGAGCCTGGGCGTATTGACTGACAGCCTGTGGGGGCAGCTGCGAAGCCGGATGCTGGCTGGGGGAGAGGTGACCAGCTTTGGCCGCGCCCCGCTCGACCTGCCCGACGCGAGCACCGACCTCAAGGTGCTGGGCTTCTACCGCGCCCGCCTGAGCGACCTGGAGCGCGATATCCGCGAGTGGCAGGCCGCCGAGTACCGGGTGCTGCTGCTTGTTCGCCACGAACGTACCGCTGGCTACCTGGCGCACAAGCTGCTGGGCGAAGGTTCGGACGTGCCCTGGCTGACATTGCCGCGCCTGGAACCGGGAGCGCTGGGCTTTCTGAAGGCGGGCGGCGAGGGCGGCTTTGCTCTTGAATCGCAGAAGACGGTGGTGCTGACCGAGGACCTGATCTATGGGTTCCAGGGCGGCAGTGCGCTTCGCGGGAAAAGATTGGGTGGGCGGCCCGTGACCGACGCGCTGGGGCTGGCGGTGGGCGACTTCCTGATTCATCCGGAGCACGGCGTGGGCGAGTTCGCGGGCCTGGAAACCCGCACGGTGCTGGGCGTCTCGCGCGACTACCTGAACATCCTGTACAAAAAAGGGGCGCGGCTGTACCTGCCCATCGAGCAGCTCAGCGTGGTGCGCCGCCACCCCGGCACCACCGACGACCCGCCCGCCCTGAGCAGCCTCGACAAGCTGGACTGGGCCAGGGCCAAGGAGCGTGCCCGCAAGAGCGCCGAGGAGGTGGCCGGGCGGCTGCTGGTGCAGTACGCGGCCCGGCAGGTCACGCCCGGCATCGCCTTTCCGTCCATCCCGGACTGGGACGAGCAGATCGAGAAGAACTTCGGGTTCGAGCTGACCGCAGACCAGAACACGGCCCTGCGCGAAACGTTCGCCGATCAGGTGAAGCCGCACCCGATGGACCGCCTGGTGTCGGGCGACGTTGGTTTCGGCAAGACCGAGGTGGCCCTGCGGGCGGCGCACCGGGTGGTCGGACACGGCAGGCAGGTCGCCATCCTGGTGCCGACCACGCTGCTGGCCGAGCAGCATTCCAGCACCTTCACCGAGCGGTTCAAAGACCTGCCGGTGCGGGTCGAGGGGCTGTCACGCTTCACGGGTGACAGGCAGGCGAAAGCCATCCTGGCTGACCTCGCGGCGGGCAAGGTGGACATCATCATCGGCACGCACCGCCTGCTGTCTGAGGACATCCGCTTTGGCAACCTGGGCATGATCATCGTGGACGAGGAGCACCGCTTCGGGGTAGGTCAGAAGGAGAAGCTGCGCGCCCTGAGCGGCCTGCCCGAGCTGCGCGGCGGGTTGTCGGAGACCACGGAAGGCAAAGTCGAGCTGCCGGGCGACGCCCGCGCCGTGGACGTGCTGAGCCTGTCGGCCACGCCCATTCCGCGCACCCTGTACATGAGCATGGTCGGCCTGCGCGACATGAGCAGCATCCAGAGTCCGCCCAAGGGCAGGCGGCCCATCCAGACCATCCTGGCCCCCTTCGACCCGCTGACGGTGCGCAGCGCCATTTTGTCGGAAATCGAGCGCGGCGGCAAGGTGTTCTACATCCATGACCGCGTCGCCAGCATCGGGGCCAGGAGCCTGTATCTGCGCGGCCTGGTGCCCGAGGCCCGCATCGGGGTGGCGCACGGGCGCATGAACGAGGACGAGCTGGAAGAGATCATGCTGGGCTTCGAGGAGGGGGCCTTTGACGTGATGATCAGCACCACCATCGTGGAGACCGGCCTGGACATCCCCGAGGCCAACACCATCCTGATCGAGCGGGCAGACCGCCTGGGACTGGCGCAGCTCTACCAGCTGCGGGGCCGGGTGGGCCGCCGCAGCCGCGACGCCTACGCCTACCTGTTCTACCCGCCGCGCATGACCGAGAACGCTGCCCGCAGGCTGTGGGCGATTGCCGACCTGCAAGACCTCGGCAGCGGGCACCTGCTGGCCGAGAAGGACATGGAGATCAGGGGCGTGGGCAACATCCTGGGCGAGGAGCAGCACGGGCACGTGCAGGCCGTGAGCATCGACGTGTACACCGAGCTGCTGGCCGAGGCGGTGGCGCGGCTCAAGGGCGAGACCCTGGCCCCGCCGGTTACGGTCTCAATTGATCTGCCGGTCAACGCCCGCCTGACGCCGGAATACTTTGCAGGGGCGGCAGAGGTGGGCGGCGGCCCCGCCAGCGAAAGTGCCGAGGG
>JANXWI010000404.1 GCA_025351205.1 Deinococcus sp. | reverse complement strand
CCGGAGGACTGGCGGCCCTGAGGCTGTGTCACGCCGCAACGCAGCGCATGTCAGAATGGACGCACTCAATCAAAGGAGACCCATGAAGACATGGCCGCGAAGTTCGGTGCTGAGGCTTTCGGTAGTGGGGCTGCTGGCCTTGCTCTCGCTGGTGGCGTGCGGCGGGGGAAATTCGGAGTCCCCGGCGTCTCTGGGCACCGCTGCCCTGACCTCGACCTGGGGCCTGAGCACGCCCGCCTTCGGGCACGTCGAGCTGTTCGCCGGGCTGCTGGTCGGGGGCGACACCAACATAGGGGCCATCACGGCGGTGGATACCACCACCCACAAGCTGGCCTGGGTGATTCCGCAGAAGATCGACATTGTTTCTGGCACCAACTTCGCCCACGACGACCGGTACCTGTACGTCAACACCATCCAGTATCCGGCCCCGGCCAGCGACAGGAGTTTGCTGGTCATCTCGGCAGACGGCCAGGTGCTGAACCGGGTCAGCGTGCCGGAACGGGCCAACGCCCAGACACGGGGCGGGCCACGGGTGATCGGAAACCGGCTGTACCTCACGGCCAACACCCAGCTGCTGGCTTTTGACCGGACCACCATCGCCACGGGCACCCCGCTGCCGGTGCTGAACATCACCTTTCCGGGGCTGCCGTCCATTGTCGCCATGACCTTCGACAGCGCGGGCAACCCGTACGTCAGCACCCGGGACTCGCACATCTACGCGCTGGAGCAGAGTGGCAAGATCCGCTGGTCGGTGGACATCAGCAGGAATCTTCCCATCGCCCCGACGTCCGCCGACGCCATCGCAATTTCTGGTGACACGCTGGTCGCCACCTCGGGCGGCGGCCTGCTGGAAGCCTTCGACACCGCCACCGGCAGCCCGCGCTGGGACGGCAAGAATGGGCGGTGGCCCAGCTTCAACAACTGCAAGTACGGTCAGGCGGGCTTTGCAAATTACGTCAGGATCGATGACGGGATCATCTTCGTGTCCCTTGATGGCGAAACCTGTTTCTCGGCGTTCAGCCTCGAAAATGGCGCGTCCTTGTGGGTGTTCGATTCTCCCAACGGTCTGACCTTCGGCAGCGATCCGCTGTACCTGAACGGGGTGCTGTACGCCACCAACGCCCGGCTGTGGGCCATCGATGCCAGGACGGGCAAGGCGCTGGGCGTGGGCATGCGCGTCGGCCATACGCAGCTCACGGCCAACGTGCAGTACAGCCCGGCCCGCAACGAGCTGTACGTCTGGGGCGACGAGATCGCCGCTTACCGCCCCGTTCGCTGACAGGGTTGCGCTGACAGGGTTCAGCCTCCTTTCACCGCCCGCAGCACCTCGCGTTTGCCCGCTGGGCCGGGAAGCCGCTCCACGCTCAGCCCTGCCGCCCGTAGCCCCCGCCGGACGTGTCCCGCCGCGCTGTAGGTGACGAGCACGCCGCCCGGTTGCAATGCGTCCGCCAGCCTGCCCAGAAATTCCGGCGACCAGACCTCCGGGTTCACGCCGGGCGAGAAGCCGTCCAGATACACGGCGCTGGCCCAGTCGCGGGGCAACACAGCCAGCGTCACGTCTTCCAGCCGGAGGTCGAGCGTCACGCCGGGTTGATTGAGCCGAACAGGCTGGCCCCAGCCTTCCAGCAGCGCGGCCCAGGCGGGATGGGCGGCCAGCGGGTCAGATGCGGTCACCTCGCGCAGCAACGTGGCTGCAACCGGGTCGAACTCGTAGGCGAGGTAGTGCAGCGGCCTGCCCGCCGTGGCCGCCAGCGTGGCCCTGAAGTTCTGCCCCAGCCCGAAACCCACCTCCAGCACGCGTGGCGCGGGGTGAAGGTGCGTGCTGCTGCCCTCGGCAAACACCTGCCGCGCCTGGGTGGCCGCCCCGAAGTGTGAGCCGTAGCTCTGGCCGTAGCGGGCGCTGTGGGCGCTCAGGCTGCCGTCGGCGGTGGACAGAATCTCGGGGGCTGATATCTCGGGGGCTGATGGTTCAAGGTCGGGCATCTCAGGGCTGGGCATCTCTGGGTCGGGCACGCCTTCACTTATACTCGCCCGGATGCCCACGCAGAGCGCCCACCCCCCTGTCACCCTCGGCCTGGAGGAAGAGGTGTTCGTGCTGTACGGCGACCCTGGTGCCGGATTCCGGGCCAGCGCGGCCAGCTTCACCGGACTGGCGCGGCTGCTGTGGAGCGACTGGAAGCAGAACGTGGGCGGCACGGCCA
>JANXWI010000393.1 GCA_025351205.1 Deinococcus sp. | reverse complement strand
GCTGGCGGCGAGCGCACCGTATCTGTGCTGGAGCGGCTGTGAAGGTTTCGGTCATCCAGTTTCCCGGCAGCAACTGCGACGCCGACGCCCTGCACGCGGCACGGCTGACGCTCGACCAGGGCGCAGGCTTCGTCTGGCACGACGACGATGGGCTGCCCACGGGCACCGATCTGGTGATTCTGCCCGGCGGGTTCAGCTACGGCGACCACTTACGAAGCGGCGCGGTGGCGGCCCGCAGCCCGATCATGCGGGCCGTGAAAGCGCATGCGGCGCGCGGCGGGTACGTGTTGGGCGTGTGCAACGGCTTTCAGGTGCTGACCGAAGCGGGGCTGCTGCCCGGAGCGCTGGGCCGCAACAGTGACCTGCACTTCCTCTGTAAGCCCGTGCATCTGCGGGTCGAGAACGCGCAGACCGCTTTCACCTCCTCCTATACCCAGGACCAGAGCATCAAGATCCCGATTGCCCACGGCGAGGGCAACTACTACGCCGACGCCGAGACGCTGGGCCGCATCGAGGGCGAGGGGCAGGTGGTGTTCCGGTATCTGGACAACCCCAACGGTTCGCTGCACGACATCGCGGGCATCGTGAGCAGGCGGGGCAACGTGCTGGGCATGATGCCGCACCCGGAGCGGGCCATAGAAGCCCTGCTGGGCAGCGAAGACGGGCAGGGCTTGTTCAAGAGTCTGAAGGGAGTGACCGCCTGATGAGTGACCTGAAAACATTTCTGGCCGAGCAGTACGAACTGGAACTCAAAGCTTTCCGCGATTCGCTGGACAGTGTGCCGGACGCCGAATTCACGGTTCAGAGACTGGGCCACGCCCCCGCCTGGCACGCGCTGCACGTCTGTGACTGGCTGCGGCTGACCGTCTTGCAGGACCGCACGCCCGACTATCACCACCTGGGCTGGGAAGACAGGCCCTGGGTCGCCGAACTGGGCACCGATCCCGCGCCGATGAACGAGGACGCGGGCAGGGCAGCGGTGCTGGGCCGACTGGACGACATTGCCGCGCAAGTGCTGGCCTACCTGCACGGCATGACAGACGCCGACCTGAGCAGCATGGCCTTCTCGCCCAGCGCCCCGACGGGCGAGCGCCCGCGTCTGGTGGCCCTGGGGTTGCACCTGAGGCACGTGGCGTACCACCGGGGGCAGGTTCAGCTGCTGAGGAAAACAGAGGAGTGACTACCAACTTCTCGCAGTATGATAAGCTGGTAGTATGACTCTTCTGCTCAACCTCGGGAACTATTTGCAGCGCCGCCAGATCACTGCTTACCGTCTGGTGAGCGAGGTGGAGGGGAAGGTCGCGCCAAATACTATCTACTCGCTGGCCCGCAAACCTGCCCAGCGCATTGACCTGAGAACCGTCGGTGAGGTGCTGCGCGCGCTGGAGCGGTTGACCGGAGACAGGGTAGAAATCACCGACATGCTTGAGGAGGCCCAGGAATCTGTCCTGCCCAGTGGGTCGCACCTCAGGTTTCCACCAGAGAAAGTAGCGCACGATCCCACGAAAAAACAGTTCAGGTACAGCGGCAAGGGTAAACCCGTAGATGTCAGCGGTGGCCCGTCTATTGTGGAGATCATTGCCGAGGGGCGCGGGCGGAACGTGTCTTGAACGTCGTTTATATCGATTCCAGTGCCTTCGCGAAACTGTATCTCGATGAGAATCTGGAGGAACAGGCCGCAGTTCTTGAAGTTCTGGGGCGCTTCGAACGGGTCGCCTGTTGCTCCATCACTTTTGCCGAGGTTTCAGGAGTGTTTGCCCGCTATTTTCACGAAGGCAAGCTCAGTGAGGAAGAATACGCCGAGAAGTTGTATCTGTTCTCGTCAGACTGGGAAACCGTCGAGTATGTCGATCTTCTTCAGAATCTCTCCGTGCTTGCCAGCCAGCTGATGAAGGCCTACAGAGGGCTGCGTGCGATGGACGCCCTTCACCTCGCCGCTGCACTGACACTCAGAGCCGACGAGCCTGAGCCGATCCACTTTCTGACCTTCGACGGTCACCTGCAACGCACCGCACAGGCCCTGATGCCCGACGCTTTCAACTGATTTCCGCCTGCCAGGAGTACCCATGACCCAGCCCTCGACAGCTACCCCTTCTCTGCGTGAGCGCGCCGGAACCTTCGGCCTGAGCGAAGGCGAATACGACCTGCTGGTGAGCAGGATCGGGCGCGAACCCAACGCGCTGGAGGCCGCCATCGTCGGGGCGATGTGGTCCGAGCACTGCGGTTACAAGAACTCGCGCCCGCTGTTCTCGGTGTTTCCGACCAGCGGGCCGCAGGTCTTGCAGGGGCCGGGCGAGAACGCGGGCGTGGTCGATATCGGCGAGGGCTGGGCGGTGGCCTTCAAGATGGAGTCTCATAACCACCCCTCCGCCGTCGAACCGTTCCAGGGCGCGGCGACGGGCGTGGGCGGCATCCTGCGCGATATTTTTGCGATGGGCGCCCGCCCCTTTGCGGTGCTCGACAGCCTGAGATTTGGCAACCCAAATAGCCCGCGCACCCGGCACCTGCTCAACGGCGTGGTGGAGGGCATCAGTCACTACGGCAACGCCATCGGGGTGCCCACAGTGGGCGGCGAGGTGACCTTTCATCCCAGCTATCAGGAAAACCCGCTGGTAAACGTGATGGCGCTGGGCCTGCTGCGTCACGAAGATCTGGCGAAGGGCACCATGGGCGAGGTCGGCAACGTGATCATCTACGTGGGCAGCAGAACCGGGCGCGACGGGCTGGGCGGCGCGGTGTTCGCCAGTGCCGACTTGAGTGACGCTTCTCAGGCAGACCGCCCCGCCGTGCAGGTGGGCGACCCCTTCATGGAGAAACTGCTGCTGGAAGCCACTCTGGAAGCCACCCTATCCGGCGTGGTGGCGGGCGTGCAGGACATGGGCGCGGCGGGGCTGGTGAGCAGCACCTGCGAGATGGCCTACCGCGCCGGGCTGGGCATCACCATGCGCCTGGACGATGTGCCCACCCGCGAGGAAGGCATGGTGCCTATGGAACTGTGCCTGTCCGAGTCTCAGGAGCGCATGATCCTGGTGCCGGTGCCGGGCCGCGAACAGGAATTGCTGGACCTGCTGGCCAGGTGGGAGCTGGACGTGGTGAATATCGGGCAGGTGGAGGCGCACCCCAACTACCGCCTGACGTGGAAAGGCGAGGTGGTCTGTGATCTGCCGGTGGACCTGCTGAACGAGGCCCCGAAGTACACGCG
>JANXWI010000382.1 GCA_025351205.1 Deinococcus sp. | reverse complement strand
TGCTGCCCTCCAGGTTCGAGAAGCTCGCCAGCCCGACCTGCACCGTGCGGAACTCGTCGCGGTTGGTGGCGACCAGCGGCCACACCAGCGCGTTCCAGGCCCCCAGAAAGGTCAGCACGCCCAGCGCACTCAGGGCGGGCGCGTTGGCGGGCATCAGGACGCGGAACAGGAACTGCGACGCGCTGGCCCCGTCGAGCTTGGCGGCCTCCTCGAACTCGACGGGGGTGCGCAGAAACGCCTGCCGCAGCAGAAAAATTCCGAAGCCGCTGGCGACAAACGGCACGATCAGCGCCTGATAGGAATTCACCCAGCCGAACTGGCGGATGGTGATGAAGTTCGGGATCAGCAGCACGTCGCCGGGAATCATCAGGGTGCCCAGCGCGAACAGGAACAGCAGCGGCTTGCCGGGAAACTGCATGCGCGAGAAGGCGAAGGCGGCCATCGCGCTGGTCAGGATCACCGCTCCGGTGGTCACGCCCGAGATCAGCGCCGAGTTCAGCAGGTAGTGCCCGAACGGTGCCGAGTGCCAGGCCTGCACGAAGTTCTGCCAGACCCAGACTCTGGGCAGAAACGCTCCGGCGAACACCTCTTTCTGCCCCTTGAAGGCGGCCAGCAGCATCCAGACAATCGGCATCAGGAAGATGACGGCAATCAGAACCGACAGTGTTTCCTGGCTCCAGCGGGTGACGCGCGGCGTTTTCATGCTGACCTCCTGACTGGCGCGGCCTCATCGGTGTCCGGTCTCATCGGGACTGACCTCACTGGTCCTGTTCTCACTGGTAATGGACCCGGCGCTCTGAAAGCTTGAGCTGCACGAAGCCCAGTGTCAGCAGCAGCAGAAACAGGGCCACCGACAGGGCGCTGGCAAAGCCCATCTGGAAGAACGAGAAGGCGTTCTGGTAGATGAAATACCCGAGCAGGTTGGTGCTGCCCGCCGGGCCGCCTCCGGTCAGCAGCAGCACCAGGCTGTAGGACTGGAAGGTGCCGACCAGCGAGATGAAGAACACCACCATGCTGGTCGGCCCCAGCAGCGGAATGGTGATTCGCCGCGCGACCTGAAGGCGCGTTGCCCCGTCGATGGCGGCGGCCTCGTCGAGTTCGCGCGGAATGCCCTGAAGGCCCGACAAGAACAGCACGGCGGGCAGCCCGACGCCCTTCCAGGCAGCGATCATGATCACCGACGCCAAGGCGGTTCCTGGATCGCCCAGCCAGCCCGGCCCGGCCACGCCGATGGCCCCGAGCGCCTGATTCACCGGCCCCGACGACGGGCTGAGCAGGTAGTTCCAGACCACCGCTGTGGCGGCAATCGAGACCACCACCGGCGCGAACACCGCCCCGCGCAGCAGGCCCTGCATCCGGGTGGGCGCGTTCATCAGAAAGGCCAGCGCCATGCCCAGGCCGACTTCCAGCGCGGTCACACCCAGCGCGAAACCCGCCGTAATGCCCAGGCTCGACCAGAATTCGCGGCTGGCGAACATGGCCCGGTAATTCTGCACCCCGATAAAGTCGGGCACGGGTTTGAGCATGTCGGCGTTGGTGAAACTCAGGTAGATCACCTTGGCAAGCGGGTAGTAGGTGAACACGGCAAAGATGAGCAGAGCGGGCAGCAGATAGGGTGCGGCGTGCAGCAGCCGGGTCATCTCACGGGGCCTGCCGGGCACGGCTGTACGCAGCAGGGTCTTGTTGATCGTCGTCACCTTCACCTCTGGCCTCAAGGTAAGGATCAGAGATCATGGCTCTGCAAGTCACAGAACTCTGACAAACGCGTGTGTCCGGAGTGAGGCTGAACTGAAGGGTCGAGGGTTTTGGAACGTGCCGTGGGTGTTGCGGTATGTTCCAAATCACCTGGGCAGCAGGCGCTGAATTTCTGCGCGGCGAAGGTGTTCGGACACAACAGTGCAGGCCCCTCACCGTGATGTGAGGGGCCTGCTGCTGGGCTGATTTAGTTCCTGAGTGGCCGAGAACGCTTCCCGACTGTTCAGCTTCCGACTGTACGACTGTGGGTCAGCCTCAGCGCTGCATGTCGGCTGCGCGGGAATCCAGAACAGGGTTTCCGGGAGCGGCCAGTCGGCGCAGCTGGCCGAAGGCGATGACCACGAAGGCCGCCTCCAGCAGCAGCGAGATGATTCCAGCAGGTTCGGCCCAGTTGCCGATGTCTCCGGTGGCTTTGGGCAGGCCGGTGGTGCGGGTCAGGACATAGAAGACGATGGCCCCGAGCGAGATCACCAGTCCCAGGAGGTATCCGGCGCGCGCCTGATTGCTCAGCAGCCAGGCCCCAGCCGCCGCGCATCCGGCCACCAGCAGAATGTACATCCAGCCCATGTAGGGGGTTTCGCCCAGCTTGTCGGGAATGCCCAGAAAGTGGACCAGGGCGATGCCTGCCAGCAGCAGCACGCCCAGCCAGTGGTTTCTTGCGGTGTTCGTAGTCATCGTGGTTCTCCTTGAGACGAGTTTGCGCGCCTGACCGCGCGGCCCGCAGATGGCCGGACGGTAGCCTGATCAGTGGCCCGGTTCTGGGTGTATCAGAAGCCCGCGCTGTTAAGCGGGTGTTAGGAAAAGCTGGCCCTCAAGGAATCGTAAAACAACGGTCAGACTCTGAGCGCATGGTCGGTTCACATGGTCGGTTTATGTGGTCAGTCTGGCTGGTCTGTTCGGATCAGAGGTTGCCGCGTGTCAACCGTGACCTAAGTTCACCGCATTCATTATGTTCCGGGTAGAATAAAGCCATGTTCCGCCCCTGCCCGTTTCCAGACCCTGTGGGCCTGCGGTGAATGCCCCCGCCGCTCCGGCACTCCACTTTCCAGACCCCAGTAATTCAGACCCCCGCGATTCACGACCGCGCGGCCCGGTGTCACCCGGTCCGGACCCCGCCCTCAGTTCAGAGGTGGTTCACCGGCTGCGTCAGCCGTTCGCGCCCGGCGTGCTGCGCTGGAAAATCCAGACCCGCGTGAACGAGCAGCAGGCCGACCCCTACGCCACGGTGGTGGTGTATGTCGATGCCCGCACGGTGGCCGCCCACCTCGACGACGTGGTGCCGGGACGCTGGAGCACCGTGTACGCCGCGCCGCCTGTCACGGTGGGGCTGCCCGCCCTGGAATGCCGACTGACGGTGTGCGGCGTGACCCGCAGCGACGTGGGGACCGTGGAACCCGGCAGCAGGGCGGGCAGCGACACCAAGGACCTGTACAGCGACGCGCTGAAACGGGCCGCCGTGCAGTACGGCGTCGGGGCCTTTCTGTACCGCTTTCCCCAGGTGCAGGCGCGGGTGGAACGCAGCGGCCAGACCTGGTACGTCACCCGTGAGGCCCAGGCCGAACTGAGGGTGCTGACGCGGGCGGTGCTGGCGGGCGAGGGGCCGCTGCCCAGGTTCCAGGCGCTGCGGGTGCGCGATTATCAGCCCGGAGCGGTTTCTGGCGTGACGGCACCGGGCAGCCTGGGCAGCGCGCACGGAAGCGTGACCGATCCGGCCCTGGCGCGGTCACAGGAACCCGAGGAAGGGCCGCCGCCCATCGGGGAGGAACGCGGCCTGAAGATGGAGGAACAGCTGCGGCTGGCCCTGCGCGGAGGCGAATGGGAGGGCGACCAGGCACGCGACTTTGCAACCTTCGTGCTGGGGTTCCAGGTCAGCGCCCTGTCCGACCTGACGGAACTGGAGGCCAGAACGGTCTACCGGGCCGCGAAGGCCAGCCTGGCGCGGACAGGACAGACGCCGCCAGCCATCACGGAAGACATCACGGAAGACATCACGGAAGAGAAGACAAGACACGGAAGAGAAGATCAGCCATCAGGGAAGATGAGGTCAGACGCTGAACGGGGCTGACGGGCGGCAGCAGCGGTCTGGCAGGGAAGCCGCGCCTGGGATTCGGAAACAGTCGGGCGGTGACGCCCCACGCCATGAAGTGTAATTTGAAATGCTTTCGCCGGTAGAGTCTCAAGAAATTCTCGGCCTGTTCTGAAGACTGGCTGCTCATCTTCCCACCCGTCCTCCAGAAAGCCGGGGCAGACTGTAAGCATGTTGAACAACGAACAGGTCGGAGACACCCTGAAGAAGCTGGCTGGCACGCTGCGAGACGGAGAGAAGGGGTTCTCTGAGTCGGCGGAAAAGGTGGAGACTGCCAGCCTCAAAAGCCTGTTCGCGGAGCTGAGTGCCCAGCGTGGTCAGCTCGCCACCGAACTCGAACCCCTGGCCCGTCAGTATGGTGAGACGCCCAGAGAGAGCGGCAGCGTGGGCGCGGCCCTGCACCGGGGCTGGCTGAATGTCCGTGACGCCATCACCGGTCACGACGACTACGGCGTGGTGGCCGAGGCCGAGCGCGGTGAAAACGTCGCCAAGGACAACTACGAGGAGGCCCTGAAAGACGAACTCCCAGCCGACGTGCGCGCGGTGGTCGAGGCCCAGTACGCCAAGGTGAAAGCGGGCCATGACCGGGTGACTGCTCTCAGAAGCAGCATGGATACGGCGAAAGAGGCCGCGAAGCGCTGAGCTGAGGTTCAAGGTGCCCTTGACGCTGGAAAGTGTTGAGTTCAATTAAACCGAGTTTAATGGAGACGGTGACTGTACAGGTCGCCGTCTTTTTTTGTTGTTCGGTGCTGAATTCGATTGATATTGGGATCTCTTTCGCCTCTACCAGAAATCACTGACCCTGGAGATTGCGTCAGGGAAGCCCGTCCACAGGGGTGCAGGCGTGACCACCGGACGGCGGGATTGCTGCACCCGAAGGCCTGGCCGGGTGATCTCGCGTCTGCCCGGAACGCTCGCTGCCCAGCACGGGCGGTGATTCGAGCAGGCGGTTGCAGGGTGCGTCCGGGCCGCACACGACCCTGATCCTTCCTTAAGATCGGATACAGACCGGGGGCGGCAAGCTGGCTACCCTCTTCATGACGGATTCACTGCCGTCTCAGGAATCAGGCCCCAACAGCAGACAGACATTCATTCTCCTGGTTCGGGGAGAAACGTCCGGACCGAAAGAGAACGCCTGCCGGGGTTCGGCCCACCGCGTCCCGGGTGGGCATTTTTTACTGCCCTGAAGTCAGGCGGCCCTCCTTTCGGTGGTCTGCTGCCTGGACATGCGGTTTCCCAGAATTGACACTTCCCTGCCCGTGCGGCCCGGTTCGGCCAATGGCACCCTCTGACAACTTCCGTTTCACCCAACCTACTGGAGCATTCATGACCAAAACAGCAATCAGCGTTCCCGAAGCCTCTCAACCGCTCACCTTCTCGCAGACGGCGCGGCGCAGCGTGCCCTACCTGGCGAGCGTGCTGGGACTGCACCTGCTGGCGCTGGCACTGTGGATCCCTGCGGCGCTGCACACCCCGCTGCTGTGGGGCGTGGGCCTGACCGCCTACCTGTTCGGCCTGAGGCACGCCTGGGACGCCGACCACATCGCGGTCATCGACAACACGGTGCGCAAGCTGCTGCTGCTGCGCCGGAACGCTCACGGAGTGGGCCTGTTCTTCAGCCTGGGGCACGCGTCGGTGGTGTTCATGATGGCGGTGCTGGCCGCCGTGATCGGCAAGGCGCTGCTGGGGTATCAGGGCCAGATCGGCGTGTTCGGCGGCTGGGTGGGGCCGCTGGTGGCGGGCGTATACCTGCTGACGGTGGCGACGGTCAATCTGGTGTCGGCTTACGGGGTGCTCAGGAGCGGCAGCGAACAGGCCCACCACCACAACCACGGCGGCCTGCTGGCCCGCCTGATCGCGCCCCTGACCCGGCTGGTCAGTCGCCAGTGGCAGGTGTTTCCGCTCGGCTTCCTGATGGGCCTGGGCTTCGACACCGCCAGCGAGGTGGCGCTGCTGGCGCTGGCCGGAAGTGCGGCGCAGCAGGGCCTGAGCGTGGCCGCCATCCTGTCGCTGCCGCTGCTGTTCGCCGCTGGCATGACGCTGCTCGATACCCTCGACGGCGTGGCCATGACGCATGCCTACGCCTGGGCGCTGGACAACCCAAAGGCCAAACGCAGCTACAACCTGCTGGTGACGGGACTGTCCGGGCTGATCGCGCTGGTGATCGGGGTGGTGACGCTCTCGCAGTGGGCGGGGGCGCACTTCGCGGGGGCGGCGCGGGTGCTGGCGGTGTTCCAGAACCTGGACGTCTCCTCGCTGGGTTTCTGGCTGGCCGGAATCATCCTGCTGCTGTTCGCCGTGGCCAGCGTCAGGTACGTCCGGCAGCAGCGGGCCGTGGCGGCGCTGCGCGACGTGGACCTGTCGCAGGGCGCAGCCGTTCAGCAGGGCCAGACGCCATAATGCAGACGCCATAACGCAGACGCCATAACGCAGACGCCATAACGCTCACCGTTCTGGTGGCGGTCTGGAACGCCTGCCCGGCCAGCTGACCGTGGAGTCGGGACGGCTGGCAGCCGGGTCGCTTCTTGGCCTGGGCAGCGCGGTGCCTTGGCCTGAACAGCACGGTGCCTTGTCCAGAACAGCGCCCATCAGACGCCTGACCGCTGACCACGCATAGCCGCGTTCTGAACGTTCTGCCAAGGGTTGGGCTGGTTGCCGCCCGTGCGGGTGCAATAGATTCTGGGCATGCGAACCCTGAAACTCGGCGGCAGCACCCTGGACGTCCCGGTCATCGCCGTGGGCTGTATGCGCCTCGACTCGCTTGGCAAACAGGACGCCGAGCGCTTTGTGCACACGGCGCTGGACCAGGGGGCCAACTTCTTCGAGCACGCCGACATCTACGGCGGCGGACGCTGCGAGGAGATCTTTGCCGACGCCGCTGGCATGAACAGCACGGTGCGCGAAAAAATGATCTTGCAGTCCAAGTGCGGCATCCGGCCCGGCATGTTCGATTTTTCCAGAGAACACATCCTGGCCTCGGTGGACGGCAGCCTGAAACGCCTGAAGACCGATTACCTGGACGTGCTGCTGCTGCACCGCCCGGACGCGCTGGTCGAACCGGAAGAGGTGGCGGCGGCCTTCGACGAGCTGGAACACAGCGGCAGGGTCCGGCATTTCGGGGTGTCCAACCAGCATCCGCGCCAGATCGATCTGCTCAAAAAGGACGTGAAACAGCCGCTGGTCGCCAATCAGCTTCAGCTGAGCATCACCAACGCGACCATGATCACCAGCGGGTTCAACGTGAACATGGAAAACAGCGCGGCCATCAACCGTGACGGCGGCATTCTGGACTACTGCCGCCTGCACGACGTCACCGTCCAGCCCTGGTCACCGTTCCAGTTCGGCTTCTTCGAGGGCGTGTTTCTGGGCAGCGACAAGTTTCCCGAACTCAACGCCAAAATCAATGAGGTGGCGCACACGCACGGGGTCAGCGACACCACCGTGGTGATGGCCTGGCTGCTGCGTCACCCGGCGCGGATGCAGCCGGTCACCGGCACCATGAACCTCGGGCGGCTGACCGACTGCTGCAAGGCCAGCGAGGTTCACCTCACGCGTGAGGAGTGGTACGCCATTCTGCTGTCGGCGGGCAACGTCCTTCCGTGAACAGGGCAGACGGGTACGCCAAGCAGACGGCTTCTGTGGAGGCCGCATGACCCAGGAAGTCTTCACCCTCAGCCAGACCTTTCAGCCCGCCGGGGGCAGCCGTTTCATGCTGCGCCGCCACCCCCAGAGTCCGGTGCTGCGCCCCAATCCGCTGCGGCCCTGGGAAGCGCTGAACGTCTTCAATGCGGCGGTCATTCAGCACGCCGGGCTGTTTCACATGCACTACCGGGCGCAGGGCATCGATTTCGTGTCGAGCATCGGTTACGCGGTGTCTGCCGACGGGCTGAACTGGAACAAGCTGGAGCACCCTGTCCTCGCGCCCCAGGAAGACTACGAATCCCGGGGCGTCGAGGACCCGCGCGTGACCTGGCACCAAGGGGACCGCTGTTTTTACATGGCCTACACCGCGTTTTCGCCCCTGGGCATCATGCCCTGCTTGGCGCGCTCCGGCAACCTGATCGCCTGGGAACGGCTGGGGCCGGTGATCCGGGGCGAGAACAACAAGGACCACGTGCTGTTTCCGCGCAAAGTTGCGGGCCGCTACGCCATGTTTCATCGGCGCCCGCCGCACATCTGGATCGCCTACTCCGACGACCTGACAACTTGGGACAGCGACAGCATTGTGATGTCGCCGCGCCCGCACAACCTCGGCTGGGACGAGAAGCGCGTCGGGGCCGGGGGCGTGCCCATCGAGACGGCTGAGGGCTGGCTGGTGCTATACCACGCCTACGACAACCGCCACGTCTACAGGCTGTCGGCGGCCCTGCTCGATCTGGACGATCCCAGCCGGGTGCTGGCCCGTCCGCGCACATACCTGATGGAACCCACCGAGACCTGGGAAATTCGGGGAGACGTGCCCAACGTCTGCTTTTCCTGCGCCAATCCGGTGGTGTCCGGCGCTGGAGGGCAGGACGAGGTCTGGGTGTACTACGGCGGCGCGGACCGGATGGTCGGGCTGGCGACCTGCACCCTGGCGGAGCTGACGGCCTTCGTAAAGACCGCTCCGGGCGATCCGACCTGGGCCAACCACTGACTCTGTCATCAGAGTAAAGCCGCACTTTCTGGCGCTCATACGGACTCCGATTGATTCCGTTCTGTTTTCGGAATCAATCCGACCAACGGGAGGAGGAATTGTACGGATTCTGCGGTATGGAGGAACACCCGGCGCTTTTACGGGTGTTACGGAATTTAGCGGAATCCGTATCACTTTGCAGTCAAAGCAGTGCGGCTGATCACGCTTACCCGTTCTGCTCGACCAAACCCCGGGACTTCAGCTCAATATGGCGTCAAATGCGTCAGATCAGCCGGATCAGACCGGCACCCTCAGATCAGCCGCCGCCTGACAGCTGCCGAGATGAAGTCCAGAGCGTTCACCACCAGCACGATCACAATGATGGCGGTCATGGCCTTGGGATACTGGCCCCCGCGCATGGTCTCGTTGACCAGAAAGCCGATGCCGCCCGCGCCCACGAAGCCCAGCACGATAGAAACGCGGAAATTGATCTCGAAGCGGTACAGGGTATAGCTCAGAAACAGCGGCAGCACCTGGGGCAGCAGGCCCCAGCGCACCACGCTGGTCCCGGGCGCGCCCGCCGATTCCAGCGCCTCGATTGGCCCCTGGTCGGCGTTCTCGATGGCCTCCGAGTACAGTTTGCCCAGGTCGGCGATGCTGTGAACGGCCATTGCCAGCGCGCCCGCGAACGGTCCCAGGCCCACGGCGGCCACCAGGATCAGCGCCAGAATCAGGGTGTCCACGCCCCGGTTGACGTTGAAAAAGGTGCGGGTGAGGTAGTAGAAGCTGCGGGTAAG
>JANXWI010000288.1 GCA_025351205.1 Deinococcus sp. | reverse complement strand
CGAAACGCCGAGCTGGGAGACCGGGCACACCGTCACGCCCAGCCCGCACCACCCCATCGGGGCAAAGAGCGTGGGCGAAAGCCCCAACGTCGGCAGCCCGGCGGCCTTCGTGAACGCCGTGATCGACGCCCTCTCGCCGCTGGGCGTGCGCCACATCGACATGCCGCTGACCCGCGAAAAGGTCTGGAGCGCGATCAGGGAGGCCGAGGCCAAGTCGGCGTCCGATTGAGCTGAAGCTTTTGGCCCCTTCCCCTTGACTGGCCCCCTTCCCTCTGGCTGGCACAGCCGCTTGCGGAGGGGGTGAGCTTAAGCCACGTTCCAAAGCCCCTGAAGCCAATCCCCACGGGCAGCCACTGAGTTTGGTCGGCTGCCCAACTCTATGTTCTCGGAGCTTCCCACATGACCCAACCCGCCGAAGCTGTCAACCTGATGTGGCCCACCCCGATTCTGGAACGGCAGCTGCCAGGGCACGGGGCGGTGAATACCGGCCTGCTCGACCTCTTCGCTCGCCACCGCGAGCAGCACCCTGGCCCGCCCGGCAGCGTCTATTCCTCGTCCGACGACCTGCTGGAACGCTACAACGACGCGTCACTCAAACAGCTGTTCGGCTTCGTGTCGCAGTCGGTGTTCGAGATCGCCCAGAGCATGAACGCGCCCATCTGGGCCGGCATGCCGGGCGTGCGGCTGCAACTGCGGGTGGTGGGCGCGTGGTTTCAGGTGCAGAACCGCTACGGCTTTCACGACATTCATACCCACGGCAACTTGTGGAGCGGCGTGTACTACGTGCAGATCGACGAGCGGGCCAAACGGGCGGCGCATCCTCAGCTCGGCGCACGCAACGGCCTGACCCGGTTTTACGGCCCCTCGCTGCACCTGCTGGGCGGGGCGTATCAGGACCTGGGCAACGCCTACCTGCAACAGGCCACCCACGACGTGCAGCCGCAGGCGGGCACACTGATCGTCTTCCCGAGCTGGCTGAACCACAAGGCCCTGCCCTACGACGGCGAGCAGGACCGGATCATCGTGTCGTTCAACGCCCAGGTGCACGGCGCGGGCGGCAACCAGAGCGCCGGCTACGGGTTCAGTTGAGGATGGGATGGCTTCAGCTGAGGGGAGAGCCGTCGTCATGCAGACACAGCGCGAAGCCAGGGCCGCCCGCGTACAGGCCGGGGTCCACGTTGGTGCACAGGCCGTTCAGGTACGCCCAGGGACGGTCAATCTCGGTGGCGGGCCGCTCCAGCACGCTGAAGATCGGCGTGTGCCCGTGGACCAGCCGCGCTGCCCCAAAGGCGTTCAACACCTGCAACGCGTTCTCCAGCGCCACGTCGTCGCCCAGCAGCTGCGGCAGGAAGGCCCGCCTGCCCGCGAACTGCTCCTCCAGGCGGTCCAGCGCAGCGGTGTCCTGACCGTGCAGCAGCCCCGACATGGCCGTGTTCACTGTTTCCAGCCTGCTTCCCCGCGCGGGCCTGCCATCGCTGATGGGGCGCGGCACCGAAAGCGCGTCACCGAGGTAAAAGGTGCTGTCGGCGTGCATCAGCAGGGTGCCGCCCACCTTCGCCAGCGCGGGCCGGGCGGCCAGCCAGTCGAGGTGGTGCGGGCGCAGCCGTTCGGCGTCCTGCACCTGCCCACCCGCGCGTTCCAGCCACATCCGCCGGAAGGTCCAGGGCCGGTCTCCGTGCTCAAAGGCGGACACCGCCTCCGGGAACCGCATGGCGTTGAGCAACATCAGGTCATGGTTGCCCAGCAGCGCCCCGACCCTGCCGCCAGCGGCCCTCGCTTCACCTTCCAGCCGCATGATCAGCTCGATCACGCCCACCCCGTCCGGTCCACGGTCGGTGTAATCGCCCAGAAACCAGAGCTGGGCGTCCGCACCCGACCAGTGCAGTCCGTCGTCTGTCAGATGCAGGTTCTGGAGCAGGGCGATGAGTTGTTCCAGATGCCCGTGAACATCTCCGATGACGAACGTGGCCACGCCGCGCACTCTACCAGCCCGGCTCTACTCCTCCGCCCCGGTCCACGTTAAACTGAGGCCCGGTCCTCATCCACTTCGTTCAAGTTCGCCGCTTCATCCTGGGAGTCTGCATGTCATTCGATGCCCTGATCCGCGCCGATCACCACGCCCGTATAGCCCGCCTGGAGGCCGAGGGGGCCAGCTTCGTGACCGCCACGGTGGTGCTGCGCCGCGCCCCGGTGTCGTCGCACATGGGCGACCGGGCCATCGTGCACGCGGACGGGCGGATGGAGGGCTTCGTGGGAGGGGCCTGCTCGCGAGAGATCGTGCGCAGACAGGCGCTGGAAGTGCTGGAAACCGGGCAGCCGAGACTGGTGATGATTCGTCCTGACAGCATCTGGCCAGACAGTGCCAGCGAGGCCGATCTGGGCGGCGAGGCGGTGGTGGTGCCGATGACCTGCGCCAGCGAGGGTTCGGTGAACGTGTACCTGGAACCGCACGCCCCGCCGCGCACCCTGCTGGTGGTGGGCCTGACCCCGGTGGCCGAGATGGTGTACCGGCTGGCGAGCAGCATGGGCGAACGCGCGCTGCGGGTGCTGACGGCAGACGAGCGGCGCGACCTCGAACCGCAGACGGCGGCGCTGGACCTGTCCGACCTGCCGGTGATGCTGGCCGCCCTGCCGCCTGCCGCCCTGGCGCAGGTCTCGGCGGTGGTAGCCTCGCAGGGACACTACGACGAACTGGCGCTGGAGGCGCTGCTGCGGGGCGGCGTGAACAGCGTGGCGCTGCTGTCGAGCCGCAAGCGGGCCGTGACGGTGCGCGAACTGCTCACGCTCCAGGG
>JANXWI010000179.1 GCA_025351205.1 Deinococcus sp. | reverse complement strand
GTTGCGGAAAGGAGAGCGCCAGTCGGCCAGCAAATTCGCCACCTCCAGGGCGTACAGCAAGACAACCGGGCGGGATGACTCGACGCTGAAGAACTGAGGCCGACTCAGAGGATAGATAAAGCAGAAACCCCAGGAGAGCCGAGTGGCTTCCCTGGGGTCTTTTTCGTACTCATGCGCTACGAGTAGCGGCCCGCCTGTTTCACCCAGGCGCGGTGCAGCTTGCGGCCCAGCAGTTCATCGGCGTGGTTGAGGAGCAGCCAGTTCGGAACGGCCTGGGGCCGGGCAGCGAGCACCTGCCGGACGACCTGGGCGTCGGTGAGCTTCGGGGCCAGAGACGCCAGCACGAAGCTCGCCACAGCGGTGCTGCGGCTGACCCCGGCGAAACAGTGGACGTGCAGCGAGAACTCCGGGTCCTGGATGGGCAGTCCGGCCAGGAAACGGGCCACCTGTTCCAGGTGCCAGCGTTCGGGCAGGTGGTCCAGGGCGTCCCCATCGTCCTCGGTGTCATGGAACACCAGGTCGAGCACGGGCAGACTGAGGCCACCGAGTTCGTGCGGGCGGCCCTCGCCGGGATCGTGAATGCTGATGACTGCCCCGGCGTGCTCCAGGGGCGGCAGGTCTATCCGACCACTGATGCTGATGCGGGTCATTCGTCTCCCTCTGCCTCTTTGATGGCTGGCGTGCGGTAGACCAGGATGTGCCAGCCCTCCTTCCCGTCGCGGGAGACGGCCAGGTGGGTGAAGGTGGGCACCTCAATGTCCTCGCCGAATATCTTGCTGGCCGAGTCGGTCAGGGCACGCTCGGCTCTGGCGAAGACCGGTACGGACGCGGTGATGGGCACGATGAGCGCCAGATGCCCGCCTGCCTTCACGGCCTCCCAGCAGTTTTCCAGAATATCTTCCAGCCAGTCGGTATACCTGGGTTCGCTGATTTTAAGCGTCTCCGGCAGTGGTGGGTGCAGCACCAGAAGATCGGCGGCCACCCGGTACTCCTCGCCGAAAATCTCGCCCAACTTCCCTCCCAGCAGGTCGAGCTGACGGATGTATGGCTGTGCTGGGGCAACGTCGCTGGCCCAGGCGGTATGGCCGAGTTGAAGGGCCATCTGAGGCACCACGCCGTCACCCGCCATCGGATCAGCCACGACCCCCTGCGTCGGCACGTAGCGGGCGATCAGGCTCCGGGCGACGTAAGGGTGCAGTCCCTCCAGAAAGTCCACCTCGCCCGCCGGATACAGCCAGACCACCTGCCGGTCGTCGTAGACCTGGACCTTCCGGGTCGTGCCCGGTGCAGGAGCCAGCCAGCCGGAGCCTGAAGGGACCGGCAGCAGCTGACGCGTGTGGTCCGAGAGCTGCCGGACCTGCTGGGCCTTGCTGCCACTCAGCTGAAGACCTTCCAGCAACCCATCCTTCTCCAGCTTCGACAGACCTTCCAGCAACTGGAAGTTTCCGCCGTCGGCCAGGAGTTGGCGGCGCTGACTCCCCCAGCGGGCGATGTAGCGGAGGTGGTAGCGGTACTGTTGCTCACCGATGTTGGCGGCCTCCAGCAGCGCCGCCTCGGCGTTTCCTGCCTTGAGGTCGGCGCTGAACTTGATCAGCAGGTTGTCTTCGCTGGCGTCTGGAGCGACAGCCACCGTCAGCCTCTGGCCGTAGTGAGCGGCGACCTGACTCAGGAGCTGACTGTAGACCTTCCACGTTTTGCCAGCTCTTGCCATACTCTCATTTTACCATAGATTGGCGCTTTAAGTTCAACGAAATATTGAGTACAGGAAAGGAGCTTGACCTCCACCACGCCCAACAAATAAAAAAGCTACTCACGGTGCATGAGTAGCCTTGGGGTCGAGCGGCCCTGAACGGTGTTGTGGCTTGTTCATTCCTCCGATTCGTACAGCCCACACAGCGCGTCCAGGCGAAGCTCCAGCGCTTCCAGCCGGGCCAGCGCAGCGCGGAGGAGCCGCTTGACCCGCTGCATCTTTAGGGTGGACACCAGATTCTGCCGCCTGATGTTCGGCCAGGAAACTGGTCTGGGATGACCTAGAGAATTAGGTTGAGCTAGAAACAGTCTGTTCCACATGTCCTTGTCGGCCTTCGTCTCCTCGGCAATACGGTGTGCCCGGAGGCTGTTCGGAATGAAAGCGACCTCAGCAGTATAGCCCTTCCGCTCGTTCAGGTCAGACTCCACCACCTGCCACAACTCCCGGATGACTTGGATGCGGACCCTGGCGGCGGTCATTTCCGCCAGCACGAGCACCACGTCATGATGCTCCGCCAGGGTGCGGGCAATCTGCTGGCGGAGCAGCATCCGGCGATGCGTGAGGTGACGCACCTGCACCAGGGTGCGCCTCCCGCCCTTCTTCCAGTAGCCGGGGCCGCCGTACATCTCCGGCTCGGTCGTCGGCCTGTAGCTCATGAACCGGCCTCCGAATCGCACCTTCTCCTTTAGACCGGCTTCGACCTGTTTCTTCTGCTTGATCAGTTCGGCGAGCTTCATCCCCATTCCCTCCCTCGGTGATTGTCCAGACGCTGGTGTGAACATGCCCGGTGAGTCGTGCCCGTTGAATTCCCTTGCGGGAGATGCCCAGTGCGCTGCTCTTCGGATCGTTTGGTGCCCACTGAGTCGGCAGGGGCCACCGTTGCGTCTGCGCCCAATCACCTACCTACGTCGCTCGCCGAACATTTACTCCTCCAGAAGCTCCACCCGCCAGTTGGTGGCCTGGATGGTCACGTCCAGCTTGCGGCGCTCCTGGGCGCTGCGGTCCACGTCCTGACGCAGCTTGGCCACGTTGACGGTGGGCCTGTAACGCAGCTCGCTGCGGACGTAGCGCTCGTTGACCTTGCCCGCCTGATCGGCCAGTGAACGCAGGGTCACCACCCGCTCGTCCAGAGCGTCGCGGGCCGCCACCGCCTCGGTGATGCTGCGGCCATCCGGGAGGCGGGCCGAGAGGTTGGTCCGGTGAATCCTGGCAACCAGCTGGGCGTAGAAGTCCAGCTGCTGGTCGAGTTCCAGCAGCAGCATCTCGGGGTCCTCGGGAGGCGGCTCGCCTTCCTGCACCAGGGCGCTCTGAAGAAGCCGAGTCTTCAGGTCGTCCAGCCGTGTTCTCTGCTCTTTGCGAACGGTCAGTGCCTCGGCCAAAATCATGGTCACCCTCCTTGGTCAGCGCCTCCCTTTCTTGTCCTGCGGGTGGCCTGATGCATTCAGTGTGGGGGTGACCAACTTATTAAGTTAAACGAAACGCAGTAGATCAGCAAAATAACAGGAAACCCGACACTGTACTTTCGGGGTGTGGGGCAGGCCAGAGTTGAAATCCCACCAGGTCAAGTATGGTTTCAACTGAAACAATTCAAATGGTCTCAGAGTGAAGTCAGGGTCACTGCCAGATTTCCTGCTGCCAGCCTTTCAGGTTGTCGATCCTGGCCTGGGTATGGGAGAGCTTACAGGCCAGCAGTTGAGTTTCCAGTTCCGCGCCACCGCCACGGGTCGCCTTGAAAAGGGCGCAGTCAGCGTCACGAAATATCACCCAGGCCTTCTCTGAAGTCACGAGTTGACTCCTGACGCCCAGGTACAGCGTCTTGAGCTTCGGATTTTTGGCCGAGGCATTAAGGCGCGTCAAGAGCTGCTGGTACAGAACATTCAGCTGGGTGTCGGCGGCGCGTGCCTGGGTGGCAAAGCACCCCTGGGCGTCGTCCGCCTGACTGCAATCCGGGGGGGTGGCCGCCAGTGCCCCGCCTGTCAGGGCAACAACGAGAACGGCGGCGTGCAGAGACAGAACCCGCATCATTTGGGTGCCACGTATGGCGTGGCAAACTGGGTGATCTCCTTGAGCCGCCGGTTCTGAAGACCCTTCTGCGGCACCAACTTCTTGTTGATGGTGACGTGAATCCATTTGTACATGGCTGCTGGTACCTCCGCGTATTTACCGGCATTTACCGCATCGGCGATGTTGGTGCGTAGAAAAGCTGCCGTTGTCGGGTTTCCGGTGTTGAACAGGAAGCACACGAAGGCGTCGAACATGCCCTGGGTAACTGGTACGCTCAAGGCCTCGTTCATGGCGTCCACATAGGGGGTCACGTCCTTGACGAGCAATTCCTGCTCCTGCGCTTCCGTGAGGTCTTTCCTGGGGTAACCCAGGGCGTCGTAGGCTGCCCATTCTTTGGAGCTGACCTTGTGATCGTGATTGCTGTCGAGCAGGTGTCCGAAGCCGATGGTGGGCAGCCCGGCACTGTCGTTGTAGACGTTTTTGCCCTCGCCCTCATAACTTTTGATGTCCGCCAGTCCCTGAGCGCTGAGCGTCATGACACTTTGTTTGCTGCCAGCAGGCGGCACCTCAATCTTCCACTGCACCAGCTGGGCTGCGATGGAGGTGCGCAAGCTGGCGAGCGATTTCTCCGTCAAATCGCTGCCCTTCTGCGCAGCAGGCAGCAGCGGCACGTAGCCGGGCGGGGGATCAATGGACGCGGTGTTCTCCGGCGCGTGTTGGGGTGGAGTCTGCGGCGTGGTGTCCAGCTGCACCGGCAGTTCGCCCTTGTCATTGGTCCAGCCGCCCAACAGCTGAAGCGCCGTGTTGGGGGCCAGCACAAAGACCGGGGGCGTGCCGCTGCCAGCTCCCTTCGGGTCACGCTCGGTCACTGTCGCCATGCCGGTGTCGGGGTTAACCTGTCCAGTAAGGATCAGCTGACCCTTGTTGCCGACATAACTGTAGCGGCCCGTGATGGCGTTCCCGGCGCGGGTCAGCGTCATGGTGATGGGATGACCGTCAATCGTGCCGCTGAAGGTCCGGGTCCAGTTGAGGCCGAACCAGAAGTGATTGGTCGGAGTGGGATCGGCTAGGCGTTGTACCGCCTGCCCTGCCGGTGCCTGCCCCATGCTGGCCGCTTTATTGGCTCCTGTCTCGGGTACAGGTGTCGCAGACATCCCGGCCCGGCCCTCGTTCGCCACGGCCTCCTGTTCCAGTCCCGCGTCGGCGTCGATGCCGGGTTTGACCTGCCCCCTGGCCTGCTGCACCGTGTGGGTGCCCTCGTGCATCAGCAGAGCAAAGCCCGTCTGGGTGCCGGGCTGGTACTTGCCTGCCCGAAAGAAGATGTCCTGACCGCTGGTGAACGCCACGGCCTGAAGACTTTTTGCCAGTTTGTCTGCCTCAGCATCGTCGTGAATCCGCACCTGGCTCAGGTCTGCATTCAGGCCCAGTTCCAGTTGACGGCGCACGTCTACCGGGAGAGGCTGCCCCGTTCCCTGTCTGGCCTGGACGCGTTCACTCAGGCTCTGACCCTGTTGCCCGTCATGTTCAGCCTGGGCGTCCTGCATCCGGCGTTGCAGCCCGTGGTGGCTCAGCAGCAGGCCGCGTTCTTCCTTGTCTTCCTGCGCCTGGGTGTCCTGACGGCGCTGCGCCGTCAGCAGCTGCGTCACACTCTCACGGGTGTTGCTGTCGGGGGCACGCTGCACCATCACGCTCCGCAGCGCTTCTCTGTCCAGTCCCTGCTGGGCGTAGCGCTGCACCGCCGCGTGCGCCACGTCTGCTCGGCCCGCCGCTGGCAGATACCGGGCGTCTCTGGTCAGCGCACTGCCGATCTCGTCAGTGGCATGCTGCATCAGAGCCTGACGCTGGACCGGGCTGAGGGGAAGTGGTGAAACCGGAGCACGTGCAGCCTGCCTGTCCTCCTCACGCTGGAGCTGGATCACATCCAGCGGGCCAGCCGGAGCCAAGCCATACGCTGATAAACTCCGGCTGCTAGCCTGCACGCTGCGCTGCACCGTGCTCAGTTCGTCCTGGGTGCGCAGCAAGGCCAGGTCGTCCTGTCGCTGGAGGTCGGCGGCCTGAAGGATCGGCGCGGCCCACTGCTGCTGTCGCTGAACGTGTGCCGGGCCAGCTTCAGCGAGGCGGGTGAACGCCCCGATCTGCTGGGGCGAGGCCAACCGCTGCTGTTCATGCTCTCTGGTCGGGGCCGCTACACGGTTCTGGACATAGCCTTGAAAGACCTTCTTCTGATGCGCCTGTTGTGCAGGAGTGAGCACGGGCAACAGAGGTTCGGGTTGCCTGACGCGGCCTTGTTTCCTCTGTTCGTACTCCATGCTGGCCTCCTGGTGTGTGGCCGTGAGTTTATCAGGAGAGCAGAGGGGCATGGGCGTCTTGAATGGGTAGACCAGAAGTGTGCTCTTGTAAGGTGTGACCAACATCCCGAATGATCAGCAGGACGACAACAGCCTCGGAGCCGTGCAGCAGGTGGTCGGTGGGATTGTCAGCACCGTGGCCAAGAGGCGTGGCCCCACGATCTACAAGGTGGTCGCCGAGGCCAGAAAAAACAATCCGGCCCTGAGCAACGCTGAGCTGGCGGCAATCTTTATCAAGAGGCGGGCGTTTTACAGCGGCGTCTCTGGAGGCGTCACCAGCCTGGGTGGGTTGATCACCATGCCGGTCACCTTACCAGCGGGACTTGCCAGCAGCCTGGTGTTCCAGGCCGAGATCATGCTCACGGTGGCCCATATCTACGGCCATGATCTGGAACACGAGGACCGTCACCTTGACTTGCTGCTGCTGTTCCTCGGGAACAATGTCCAAGAGGTGATGAAGCGCCTGGGCGTCGCTGCGGGCACCCGACTCACCCGGCAGGTGGTAGACAGGCTCTTCACTCGGGAAGTGATGAACGTCATCTGGCGTGTGGTCGGCAAGAGCGTTCTGACCAAGGCTGGCACCAAGTCCACGTTCACTCTGATGAAGGCCGTGCCCTTCGTGGCCGCGCCCATCGGCTTTGCATTCGATTACGCTGCCGCCCGCGCCCTGGGTGCTGCGGCCATTCTCTTCTACAGCCACGAAGATGAGCTGAACATCGAAACGATTGAGGTCGAGTCCTGGCCTACGGAGAACGATGCGCAGTTACCCTCTAAAACTTAAAGCAAAAGGCCCCCCAGCCCCCACATCGTCAGGGACCAGATCACATATATGCCTTTGACGTATTCAAGTGGTGTCGATACGCTGTCTTCAGAATCCTGGGGCCTGTGGGCTGCTCGGGGTCTTCGGCCCCTGTAGTTGGGAGTGGAGCGCCACATGTCGGTCCTGTTCTGACCGTGGGATCAAATGTGGGAAGCAGAGCGCGGCGCAGTCAGGCACTCAGCTTCCCTCTCACTGGGGGCGCGTTCTGGCCTCCAGAGCCAGTCAGGTACCGCTTCTGTGCTGCACCACCGGGGCGGGGATGTGCCAAAGGCACCGCTGGGGTTGCACCGGGACCAAAGGTCACCGTGCTCGGCTCTGGAGTGGCGAGCACGGCTACGGCCACCTTGAGCGCCAGCAGGCCGCTAGTTGACCTAGAGCGAGCTTTACGTGCTGAGAGCCGAGGGAATCGGCCCATCTTGTCAACAGCGACCATCCAGCGCCCAGCTGCCCTTGCCGGGTCTTTCCAGACCAGTTCATCGGCGGGCGACCCGAGGTAGCTGGCCCAGCCTTCGACGCTCTTCACCGAGTTCCAGGTCAGGCCGCAGGTCGGGCAGACCCAGCCCGTCCCAGTTCCGCCCTTGTGCTGCTGCCAGGTGGTCCGCCGCCAGGGTGTTGCAGCGTTTTCACAGCCACAGGGACAACCTCCGGCCAGCACGCCGATGGGAACCGCTGCGTGGACGTGATACCGCCCCGACGGGTCGAACCGCATCACCAGCAGCACGTCGCCGCCGCGCCCCAGACGCTCGGCCAGCTCTCTGGTCATCACCTCGGCAGCAGCCAGATCGACGGGTTGGTGGACCGGGTAATACGTGAGCGCGGCCAGGGGACCGCGTGATGTCTGCATGTCCCCCAAGAAGCGCCCGTAGTCTTTGGCCCAGTTGGTGTTGCGAATTCGCAAGGCGCTGGGCACGTCGCCCTGCTGGCGATTGCGGCCACCCGTCAGGAACTGGGCATACCGCGCCGCGCCCATCGGGCGGGTACAGGCAAGAAGTCCAGCGATGACGCACTCGGTCTCTACGGGCTTGTCGCCAGGGTGCACGGCAGAGTGATCAACATCTCGCTGGTCGCTCTGATCAGGCAGAATAACGGCGCGGCTGGCCTCGGAGCCGACAACCGAACGCACATCATCGCGCCAGAAAGACCGGGGAGAAGTAGCCCTGACAACGTGCACAGCCTCTTCGGTCCTGATCCTTGCCGCCCTCTCCATGCTCTGGGCAATGCGGCGGCCAGCCTCGATCATGGCAGCGATCTCCGGCGACACAGATGTAGGCAGCGGTGAGGGACCCATCAGGCTGGCTACGCTCCTACAACCGAGTTTTCCACCCGGCAGTTTTCAATCACGCGGTCACCGGCTGGGTCGTGTGGGCGGCGATGAACTGGGCAATCGCCGCAGCCGAGAACCTGTAGATCGGTCGCTCTGCGGTGCCGATGTTGATGGCGGGCAGGCGGCCAGATGCCGACCAGCGCTGGACCGTCTTGGAGCACACACCGATGCTGTGGGCCACGTCCCCGGTGGTCAGGGCGTGTTCAGGGGCAGCAGGCCCGCCTTTGGAAGTCAGGTAAGACATGCACCTATTGTCCTGTACCGGGTTGTGGGGGGTTTGCCAGAACTGGTAAGTCTTCCAGCCTTCCCTGCCATGTACACCCGCGTCCAGAAGGGTTTTCAACGAATACATCTGGCGGCGCAGGCCCTCACCATGTCGATGCTGAGTTCCTGCCAGCTGATGAGCGCGGTGGCACTACCAGGTTTCGGCGTTCAGGGGCGACCTGTTCAGCTCGTCTCGGTAGCTGCGCCACAGGGGCAGGTGCTGGTCAAGTAGGGCCTGGAAGCGCCCGTTGTGATGGCGCTCGTGCAGGTGGGCCAATTCATGCACCACAACGTACTCCAGACAGTGCGGCGACTTCTTGGCCAGCTCCAGGTTAAGCCAGATGCGGCGGGCCTGGATGTTGCAGCTGCCCCACTTGGTCTTCATGCGCTTGACGCCCCACTCGGGTTCCAGGACGCCCAGACGCCCGCTCCAGAGGCCCACCAACTCGGGCAGGCGCTCCCTGAGCTGGGCGCGGTACCAGGACAGCATCACCGTCTCGGCTTCGACCTGATCATGGTCACCCGTCAGCGTCAGGACCAGCCTGGCCTTGGTCGGCAGCGTCACCCCGGCCACCGATGCTCCGGTGAGAACCCGCAGGCGATACCGGCGGCCCCAGACGTAGTGGCTCTCGCCCGACACGTACTCACGGGGCGACTGACGCTCTTGGCCCAGGAACTTCACCCTCTGACGGCGAATCCAGGGTAACCGGGCGATGGTGAACAGCCTCACGGCATTGTCGTCCACCCGCAGCGGCGTAGCCACCCGCACCCTACCATCGGGTGGATAGACCGCCAGATGTAGGTTTTTGATGGCTTTGCGGACCACCTCGACTTCCAGGCCGCCCACGGCGATGGTGTGAGTCGTAGCCGCTGTCATGGTCAGTATTCTGCCTGATTGCGAATGAGTTCCATCAATGCGCTGAGCGCGGTCTCGTCGGCCAACGCATCGCCGAGGGCCTGCCGCACCGCCCGTTTCAGCTCCCGCTCCTTCATCAGGTTGCCGCGCCAGCCGTCTTTGCGGGTCGCCCTAATCGCTGCGTCTACCCGCAGTGCCAGCGCCTCGTCCTTGCCCAGGTTGTCGTACAGCGCCCGCCGGGCGGCGGTGTTCAGACTCGCTGCGTAAGACTGGCCCCCGCCTGGCTGCTTGACCTGCTTGGCCAGCGCTGCCAGGTTCTCCAGCGTCTGTTTGTACTCGGCAGCCTCGGCCTGGCGCTCCTTAATCAGAGCGTCGAGCAGCACAGACATCTGCTCGTAATATTTCGGGTTGGTCGGCTGCTCGTTGGTGATTACCCGGCGCAGGTTGTTCTCGATGGTCTCGGCCACCGCGCCGGGGTTGTTCCTGATGCCGTCCGGCAAGTTATCCACGGCGGCAGGCCCCTGGTTGACCAGCAGGTCGATGAGGGTCAGGTCATCGAAGACCGAGACGGCCTCGCTCTCTTCGGCGCGGATGTAGGTGTCGAAGAGGTGGCGCATGGCTGGCTCGTAGAGCTTGAAGTCCACGATGTCGGCGCTGCGGATTTTGACCTCCTGGCTGAGCTTGTCGAAGTGCGCCACCTCGGCCTTGATGCGGGCCGCCTCGGCTGCGG
>JANXWI010000157.1 GCA_025351205.1 Deinococcus sp. | reverse complement strand
GGCGCGACCTGGCCCTGGAACAGCTGGCCGAAGACCTGCGTGTGCAGCTGACCGACACCCAGTTCAATGCCGCGCTGAGCGCCCTGGCCCAGTCGAACAGCATGACCGTGCAGCAGCTGCGCACCCAGCTCGGGCCGAACGGCCTGAACAGCTACTACGCCAACATCGTGCGCGAACAGGCGCTGAGCCTGGCGATCAGCCAGTTGCCCGGCAGCCAGCCCCAGGGTTCAACCCCGGAACAGGCCCCGGCTGCCCTGCAAGAGGCCAGTGACTCAGAACAGGCCAGCGACTCAGAACAGGCCAGCGACTCAGAACAGGCCAGCGACTCAGAACAGGCCTCTGCCGCCCCGGAAAAGGCGAAGGCCAGAGCCAAAGCCGCTGGTGGCAAGAACAAGGCTCCTGAAGCCGCAGAAGAGATAGCCACAGAAGAAACAGCCGCCGAGGCTGACACGACAGAGGCCACCGAAAAGGCCGAGTAGGGTCCTGGTTCCATCTCGTAAAACATACAGTCAGCAGAAGGGTGGCCGGAGCATATCGCCCGGTCACCCCTCTGCTTTGTTTATTGCCGTTGTCAGCCCTGTTTTCGCAGCCTGACGATGAAGAAGCCGTCCACACCGTCCAGCGGCACGGTTAGCACACCGGGGCCGCTGACAACCGTGTCCACCAGCAGGTCCGGCAGGGCCTCTGGGCTGAACTCCGGGTGGCGCTCCAGGAAGCTCTGGGCGGCCAGTGGCCCTTCGGCCTGGGTCACGCTGCACACGCTGTACACCAGCATGCCGCCCGGAGCGGTCAGGCCCGCTGCCGTGTCGAGCATCCGGCCCTGGAGCGCCGCCGCCGCCAAAACGGCCTGCGGGGTCAGGCGCAGCTTGATCTCCGGGTGAGAGCGCAGGGTGCCGCTGCCGGTGCAGGGGGCGTCGAGCAGCACCCGGTCTGCGGGCGTCAGGTCCAGCGGCCCGGTCAGGTCGGCGGTCACGAACTCGGCCTGGAGGCCCAGCCGCCGCATGTTGTTTTTCGCCGCCCGGTGCTTGCCCGCCAGCCGGTCCACGCTGCTCACGCTGGCCCCGGCTGCGGCCAGCATCGCCGCCTTGATGCCCGCACCGCCCGCCAGATCGAGCACCTGCTGGCCCTGCACGTCGCCCAGAGCCAGCACACAGGCCATGCTGGCCGGATTGATCGGCTGCGCCCAGCCCGCCTCGAAGGCTTCCGTTTCGCGCAGCGGACGGCTCAACTGCACGCGGTACACGTCGCCGTACGACGCCCGCCGCTGCTGCCCAGTCTCCGAGTGTCCAGTCTCCAGCGTGCTGCCCTCCGCTTGCAGGCTGTCCTCGCCCGCCGGGGTCAGGCGCAACCACAGCGGCTGCGGGGTGAGCAGGTCCTGCAACACCTCGTCTGTCTGCTGCCGGTAGGCGGCGCGGTATTCATCCGCCAGCCACGCGGGCAGGGTGGCTGCTGCGCCCTGCGGCCCCAGTTCATCTACACTCAGTGCCTCGACCCGCCGCAGCACCGCGTTCACCAGTGCGGGCGGCCCGAATCCGGTGCGGGCCAGCGTCACGTACTCGTTGACCACCGCGTGCGGCGGCGTGCCCAGAATCAGCTTCTCGAAGGCGCCGCACATCAGCAGCGCCCGCGCCTTGAGCGGGGTCTCGCCGCGCAGCAGCGGCTCAAGCGCGGCTTCGAGCAGCGGGGCGTAACGCAGTGTGCCGTACACCAGGTGGGTACACAGCCCGGCGTCGCGGGTCGCCAGCACCGCTTTTGTGAGCGCGTCGTCGAGGGCCGGGGCGGCGAAACTCTCGCCCGCCATGACCGATATCAGCACCCGCACGCTCAGGTCGCGGGCCGGGTTGGCATGCACGAACCGCGCCTTCCCTGGCTGCTCTGAGCCACGGTCCTGAAAACGCTGCTCTGGTCCTGATGACTGTGGTCCAGGCCGGTTTGAACCGCGTTGCTCTGTTCGGGCATGGCCCGGGCGGCCTGGTCTGGAACGGGGAGAAGTCATCCCTGAAGCATAAAGCAAGTGGGCAAGGAGCAACCGGAGTCGACTTCCGAATCTGGGCACACCGGCTCGGCCCCTTGCCCCGCGCCACCCAGATCAGCCGCGTCGTCTGGCAGCTGGATCTCCAGCAGTTGGACCTCTGGCCGCCCACCCTCTGCTAGCCTGCTGCCATGACCCTGCCAGGCTCCGTGACCCCGCCAGAGCACAAGGCAGCGGGCAAGGTGGTGGGCGTGGTGCTGGCGGCTGGCCTGAGCAGGCGGCTGGGGCAGCCCAAGCAGCTGGTGGTGCTGGCGGGTCAGGCGCTCGTCTGGCACAGCGCCAGGGCCATGCTAGACGCTGAACACAGCGGCGGCGTGCTGGTCGTGACCCCGCCCGGCGAACTGGGGGGGCAGATTCGGGCCGCGCTGCGCGGCCTGGACGTGATGTTGGCCGAGAATCCGCGCCCCGACCTGGGCATCTCGGAGAGCTTCCGGGCGGCCATCGCCGCGCTGCCAGCAGACACCGGGGCCGCCAATTTCGCGCTGGGCGACATGCCGCTGGTGACAGGGGCCATGCAGCGGGCCGTGCTGGACGCCTACGCGGCCACGGGCGCGCCGCTGGTGCTGGCCCGCTTCGGCCCAGCTGACGCGGGTTCCGGCTCCCCAGACTGGGTGCGTGCGCCGCCGCACCTGTTCCGGGCCGACCTGTTTCCCGAGTTCTCGCAGCAGGGCGATCATGGGCCGCGCCACGTGATCGCCGCTCACGCCGGGCAGACCGTCTGGGTCGATCTGCCCGCCTCCGCCCTGCGCGATCTGGACACGCCGGAAGACATTGCGGCCATGCGGCGGGAGTTTGCCGGGCGGGGGAGAGCGTAAACAGGTCTGCGCCGCCGGGTACCGGGTTCGGTCTTTCCTTTATCCCCGTTGTAGAACATATTCTCTGCTGTCATAACTAAAAAGAGACCGTCCACGTCAAATGAACGGCCTCTTGCTTCACCTTCCTCTACTCCGCGTTCTCCGGCACCGGAATAGGCTCGGCGATCAGGTGGGCCAGCGCCAGTGGAATGGCGGCGTCCCAGCCCTGCGGGTGGCAGGCTGCGGGGTAGGGCACCGGCGGGCCGTCTGTCCGGGCGAATCCGGCGAACAGTTCGGGCAGACGGGCGTCTCCTGCCCATCTGGCGGCGTCGAACAGGTCGCGGGCCACCTTGCGCGCCTCCTGCTCGTAGCCGTAGCGTTCCAGTCCCAGCGCGAACACGGCGGTGTCGTGCGGCCAGACCGAACCGTTGTGGTACGAGACCGGGTTGAAGCGCACTTCCTGCGTGCCCAGCGTGCGCAGGCCCCAGCCGCTGTACAGCTCCGCGCTCAAGGCCGCCTTCACCACGCTGCCCGCGTGTTCGGGCGCGATGATGCCGGTCCAGAGGGTGTGGGCCGGATTGCTGACCAGCACCCTGAGCGGCCTCTTGTCACCGTCCAGCGCGTGCGCGTAGTAGCCGCGTTCCGGCCACCAGAAGTCCTGCTGCACCTTTTCGCGCAGGCGTTTTGCCCGCTCGGTGTAGAAGCTGGCCTGCTCCTGCTCGCCCACCATGCGCGACAGCTGCGCCCCGGCCAGGCAGGCGGCGTACGCGTAGCCCTGCACCTCGATCACGGCGATGGCCCCCTCGGCGTCGTGGCCGCCCTCCCCGAAGGTGCTGTCGCCGCTGTCCTTCCAGACCTGGTTGCGGATGCCTGCCGCGTGCGGGACGTACTCGATCAGCAGGTCACCGTCGGGGTCACCGTCCGACATCATCCAGCCCAGCGCGGCCTGCCAGTGGGGCTTCAGCTCCTCGGCCAGCTCCGGGTGAACCTTGCACAGCTCGCCGACCAGCCACACGAACAGCGGCGTGGCGTCGGCGGTGCCGTAGTACGGCCTGAAGACGCTCAGGCCCAGCCGGGTCAGCTCACCGCTGCGGGCCTCGTGCAGAATCTTGCCGGGCTGCTCCAGCGTTTCCGGGTCGTGTTTCGTGCCCTGGTGGGCGGCCAGGTAGCGCACCACCCCCAGCGCGATGTCGGGGCGGTACGGCAGCACCAGGTGCGCGATGATCAGCGAGTCGCGCCCGAAGGGGGCCACGAACCAGGGCAGGCCCGCCGCCGGAAACGGCCCCTGGGGGGTATGGAACAGCAGGCTGCGCAAATCCTGAAGGCTGCGCTCCAGCACGCGCTGATCGGACGTCTGGGGCAGCGTGAAGGGCGGCTGCCAGCCCTGATACTCGCCGAGCAGCGCGGCGATGATGGCCGGTACGGTGCCTGCGACCACGCCCGGCTCGTCATTCTGGAGGGCCTGCACCGTGACTGTCAGATTCAGTTCGGTGCCCCCCGGCTGGCCGCCGATCTGCCAGACCATCGCCGAGCCGTCCCAGAGGCCCGCCGGGCTGCACGTCACCGCCGTGCGGTTGAGCAGGCCGTCGCGGGCCACGTAGCTGAACTCCACGCCGCTCTCTGTGGCTTTTGCGTCCACCGCCCGGCCTTCCAGGTGCGGCCAGCCGCGCACCTCGAACATGTCCACGAAGTCGGCGGCCAGTTCCAGCCGCAGGGTGTGGCTGGCGGGGCTGTAGGTGCGCACCGTCAGCTGGTCTTGCAGGCCG
>JANXWI010000127.1 GCA_025351205.1 Deinococcus sp. | reverse complement strand
TTCAGCACCGTTACCGGCAGCCCGGTCTGCTCTGCGAGTTCCGCCCTGAGGTCTATCCCGGTCCAGCCGGGCATCGTCTCCAGGTTCAGGGCCGACACCACCCCCCTGCGAACCCGGCCCGTGGCGGCCACAGCGAGGTGTCCGGCCTGCGCCGACCCGGGCAGCTTCCGCACCAGCCGGGCCATCTGCGCGATCACGGCGTCCGGCCCCTGTGTGGCGGCGGTGGCGACCTCGGAGCGGTGACGGATCACCCGGTCCACGATTAATGCCGCCGCCAGTTTGGTGCCGCCAAGGTCGAGAGCGATGACGTTCAGCCGCCGCCCCGATTGTTCATTCCCGCAATGAAGGTGCGCGTAATCACGTCTGGCCGGGTGATGGCCGAACCGACCACCACCGCCAGCGCGCCCAGGTCGAGCGCCCGCCTGGCCTGCGCCGGGGTGCTGATCCGGCCCTCGGCCATGAACGGCAGGCCCTCAGCGGCCAGCGCCTGCATCAGGGGCCAGTCCGGCTTGGAGAGCTGTGGACTGTACCCTGTGTAGCCCGAAAGGGTGGTGCTCAGGATATCCGCGCCGTCCTGCATCGCCCGTCTGCCCTCTTCCAGGGTGCTGACGTCGGCCATCACCAGCCCGCCCGCCGCCTGGACCTGCCGGGCGATCTGCGCGAAGGGTTCCGGCCTGGGCCTCAGGGTGGCGTCCACCGCCACGATCTCACAGCCGAGTTTGGCCAGGCGCAGCGCTTCGGCAGCCGTGGGGGTGATGTAGATTTCCGTGTCTGTGCGGTCGGTTTTGGTCAGCCCGATCAGCGGCACCCCTGTCACGGCGCGCACGGCGGCCACGTCGCCGTAGCCCTGCACCCGGATGGCCCCCGCCCCGCCCAGTTCAGCGGCCAGCGCAAGGGCGGCGATGATGTTTGGCTGGCGCATCGGGCTTCCCGCATTGGCCTGGCACGACACGATCAGCTGGCCGCGCAGACCTTCGAGCAGCGCGTTCATGGCCGTCCTGACCTGGCCGGGGCCGGTCCCAGCGTGTCACCGGGCACCCAGCGGCAGGGGAGACGGAGCGTCTGCGGCGCGCCCCCGGCCAGCAGATGATTCAGGGCGCGCACCGCCTCCTGGCCCATCTCGCGGCGGGGAATCTCCAGCGCCGCCCAGGGCCGTGTCCTGGGCCTGGAGGTGATCGGGTCGCCGAGCACCGCGAACGAGTAGTCCTGCGGGGCCAGCAGGCCCGAGCGCGCGCTCATCTCCAGCCATTGCCCCGCCAGTTCGTCGTTCTCGATCAACAGCCCGCTGGTCCCGCCCGCAATGACCCCGGCCACCAGTCCGGGTAAAATCTCTGCGGGTTCCAGCCGCCGCACCTCTGGACGCCTGCCCCCGCTCAGCATCCCCTGCCGGTAGCCTGCCTCGCGGTCGGCAGCGGACTCGTGGTTGCGGGTGCCGCCGAGGTACAGAACCTGCCGGTGCCCCAGCACCATCAGCTCGCCCACCGCCCGTTCGGTGGCGCTGGCGTAGTCGGCGGCCACCCAGGCGGGGGTCAGGCCAGGCAGGTCGCGCCGCCCGAGAAACACCACCGGGTGGCCCTCACCGATCAGTCGGGCCACTTCCTCCCTGCGGCGGGCCTCTCCCAGTTCTCCCAGAATCAGGGTCCCGTCTGTCAGGGAAAGGCGGCTGGAGTTGTTCTGGTACACCCGCCGTCCGCCGGTCATTCCGGCAGACCGGGTGTGCAGCAGCAGGTCAAAGTTCAGGGCCGCCGCCTGCTCCTCGATGCCCTCCAGAAACGGATAGAAGAAGTTCCGGGTGTCGGTGGGAAAGACCGGCTCGAAGGTGAACACGCCCATGATGTGGGTGCGGCCACCCACCAGCGAACGGGCCGCGATGTTCGGCGCGTATCCCATGTCCTGAATCGCCTGAAGCACGCGGGCACGGGTTTCGGGGTTGACCCGGATGGCTCCCTGGCGGTCGTTGAGCACCTGAGACACCACGCCCTGCGAGACGCCCGCCCGCTCGGCGACTTCCTTCTGGGTCGGGCGTTTCTGGACGGGGCGTTGGTTGACGGTGTTCTGCACGCGACTCCTGAAAGCTGGGCGAAAGGGACGTATTCAGAAACCCGGTGACCTTAAAATCCCAGTGGTTTTAAAAACCTGGCGACCTTAAAATCCCGGCGAAGGCTGGACCCGCAGCGCCTCTGGCCACTGCAACTGAAACCCGAGGCTGTCGGTAAGCACCCGCTGAAAGTCCTGTCTCAGGGCGGGCGTCTGGTGGACCTGCCTGGGCTGATGATGCCCGTTCAGACAGAAGGCCGCCAGTGCGCCTGCCGCCTCACCGATGTTCCATTCCACCGGGTGCAGCCGGTAGCAGCCGTTGGTGATGTGGGTCACGCCCAGAGATTTGCCCGCTGGCAGCAGGTTTTCCACCCGCTTCGGGATCAGCGCCCCGAGCGGAATTTGGAAGGGCCAGCTCGCCACGTCCACGTAGTTGCGCCCGTGGCTGCTGGGATGCAGGTCGATGCGGTACTGCCCGACCCCCACGCTGCCCTCGAAGACCTGCGCCCCGACCAGAGTGCCGCGCGCCTCGACCCCGATGTGCTGTTCGAGCACCGTGAACTCGGCCTGAATGCGCCGGGCCTCGCGCACGTACACGCTCTTGGCCAGCCCGTGACCGTCCGCCGTGCCGGTCACGTCTCCGCGCAGCCGCAGGCCGGGGTAGCCCTGCCCACGTCCGTCATGCCTGGGCGCCTCGGTCTGCATCCAGTACAGCAGGCTCAGGCTCAGCTCGCGCGCGCCCGCGAGGTGGCGCTGGCGTTCCTCCGGGCTGACGCCCAGGATCGGGCCGAGCAGGTAATCGATCTGCGGCCAGTTGACGGACGTGATGTCTGAACGCTGACCTTCAACGTGCCTCCGGGCCAGAATCCGGCGGTAGTGCCACAGGTCGCCTCCGTGCGGCGTCTCGCTGGGATCGGAGAACAGGTCGCGGGTAACCGGGCGCAGGGTAATGGGGTGCGGATAGCTCCAGCTCAGCTGAGGCGCAGGCCAGAAGTCGGGACGATAGCTGCGCCAGAAGTCGTAGCGTTCCGGCCTGGGAATGGTGAAGTCCTCTCCCTCCATATGATCCATGGCGAAGCACCAGCTGATGGCCTGCTGGTTGAGCGGATCGGCCTCCGGAAGCGCGTGCGGCTCCCCGGTCTGCACCTGCGACTCCGCCCCGATCACGTGCTCGACATTTCCCAGTTCCAGCAGTTCGCCAGTCTCGGTGGCGTCGAGGAAAAACGGGCCGCTGAGGTGCCGCCGCTCACCGCTGGGGACGTGAAGAACCTCCACTCCCAGCACCCGGTCGGCCTGCGTCTCGACCAGGGCGGGCCGGGTTTCGAGCATCAGCCGAAGCTGCCTGCTGCTCAGATACCGGGCCAGCATACCCTCCAGCACCGCCAGCGCCACGCGCGGTTCGTGGCACAACCGGCTGACATTGCCCGCACCCGGGTTGAGCCTGGGGTCGCTGCGGGCTTCCGGCGTCAGCGGGTAGTGCCGCCGGTAGTAGCTGCGTACGCCCTCACGAAAGGCACGGTACGACGCGGTGCAGCCGCTGTCCTCGATCCAGACGCTCTCGTCGGGCGGCACCGCCTGGGCGGTGAGCTGGCCGCCGATCCAGTCGGTCTCCTCGGTCAGGATCACGCTGCGGCCCAGGCGCAGGGCGGCCAGAGCGGCGGCGATTCCGCCCAGGCCCGCCCCGATGATGATCAGGTCGGCCCGGTATTCATGCACGCTCATCCCTTGGTCCCGCTGGCGGCCAGGCTCTCGATAAACTGCTTCTGGGCCAGCAGGAAGGCGGCCAGCACCGGCAGGGCCACCAGCACCCCGGCGGCCAGCGTCAGATTCCAGAACACCCCGCCCAGCGGATCGGTGAAGCGTTGCAGGGCCAGCGGCAGGGTCATCAGGGCCTCGTCGTTGAGGTAGATCAGCGGATTGAAGTAGTCGTTCCAGGAGTTGAGCAGCGCGAAGATCGCCACGGTGGCCAGGGCGGGCCGGGACAGCGGCAGCAGCAGGTACCAGAACACGCCCCAGTACCCAAGGCCGTCCATCCGGCCCGCCTCGTCGAGTTCGCGGGGCAGCGTGATGAAGTGCTGACGCATCAGGAACACCGCCAGCGCCCCGGTGGCGCTGAACACCTGCAACACGATCACCGGCACGTGGGTGTTGGTCAGGCCCAGCGTCTTGAAGATCAGGAACTGCGGCACCGCCGTGAGTTCGCTGGGCACCATCATGGCCGTCAGCGTCAGCAGAAAGGCGAACTCCCGGCCCGGAAAGCGCAGCCGGGCGAAGCCGTAACCCGCCAGCGACGACAGCAGCAGCGTGACGGGCACGGTGATCAGCAGGATGTAGAGACTGTTGAGGTACTGCCGGGCGAAGGGATAGCGCGTGAACACCTCGGTGAAATTGGCCAGGCGCAGGTCGGCGGCCCCCAGGCTGAAGGGGTTGCCGAAGATCGCCCCGGAGGTTTTGAAGCTTGACGCCAGCATCCACAGCATCGGCAGCAAGAAAGGCAGGCACACCACGGCCAGCGTCAGGTACAGCAGCAGCGCCCACGGACGCCCACGCCGGGCAGGCGTCTGGCCCCGGGGCAACAGGGCGGCGGCCTCACTCTTCATAGAATACCAGCCTCCGGCGCAGGTTCCATTGCAGGGCGGTGGTCAGCAGGATCAGCCCGAACAACGCGGCGGCGATCACCGAGGCGTAGCCAAAATCAAAGAACCCGAAGCCCTGCTTGTACATGTACACCAGCAGCGTGGTGGTGGCGCTCGAAGGGCCGCCGCCGGTCAGCACCCAGATGGGCGTGAAGACCTTCAGAGCGCCGATCAGGGTGATCACGAACACCAGAAAGAAGGTGGGCGAGATCATCGGCAAAATGATCCGGGTGTAGGTCTGCGTCCGGCCCGCGCCGTCGAGGCGGGCGGCCTCCAGAATCTCTTTCGGGACGCCCTGGAGGGCGCTCAGGAAGATCACCGCGTTCAGGCCGACTGACTTGATCACCTCAATCACCACCACCGTGCCCAGGGCGGTGCCCGGCGTGAACAGCAGGTTGGCGCCTTGAAAACCCAGCCCTTGCAGGGCGCTGTTGACCGGCCCCTGAGGTTGCAGCAGAAACTTCCAGACCAGTGCCCAGGCCACCACCGGCATCACCACCGGCGAGAAGATGATGGTGCGAAAGGCGCTGATGCCGCGCAGACGTAGGTTCATCAGGTTCGCCAGTCCCAGCGCGGCGCTGATGTTGAGCGCCAGAATGCCCAGCGTGAACAGGCCCGTCACCCCCAGGCTGCCCAGGAACTCGCGGTCCTGCACCAGCTTGTGGTAATTGGCCCAGCCCACGTACTTGGGGGTGTCGAGCAGCGACCAGCTGGTGAACGAGATGCCCAGCATCGCAACCAGTGGCCCGATGATGAAGACCAGCGTGCCCAGCGCGTAGGGCAGGATGAACGCCAAGCCAGCCATCGCTTCCTGGCGGCGCTGCTTCGGGGAACCGTGCCTGGGGGAACCGTGTTTCGGGGAACTGTGCCTGGATAGGGCCGAGGTTGGCGTCATGGTGAGCGTCTCCCTGACGAAGCTCCGATGTCACACGAGTTCCGTATCAGAGGTCACCGATCTGCTTGCACAGGTCGTCGAGCACCGGCTGGAGGTCGGCGTTCGGCTGAAACACCCGGTCCAGGCCGCTGGTGATGGCGTCGTTAACTCTGAGCCAGTTGGTGCCGGTCAGCAGTACCCGGGCGCTGGAGAGCTGGCCCGCCACCGCCGTCTTCAGGGAGCTGGCCGGAATGGCCGGGTTGCTGCCCAGGTAGGCCGGGCTTTTCAGCACGCTGACGCGGGGCGGCGGAAAGAATCTGGCGGTGCGCGCCATCGTCTGGGCCGAGCCGAGGAATTTCAGGAACTTCAGCGCCTCGGCCTGGTTGCGGCTCTTCGAGAACACCACGTACCCGGCCTGACCGAGCTGCGTCACGCGCCCCGCCGTTCCCTTGGGCAGCGGGGCGACGCCCCATTTGAAGGCCGCGTCCCTGAGCTGGGCGCTGTAACTGAGGTTGTCGAAATACATGCCGACCCGCCCGCTCGCGAAGTCGGTCTGGTCGCCCGGCCTGGGCATGCTGGCGTCCTTGAACATCATCGTGCTCACCAGCTGAAAGGCACTCACGCTGCCGGGGCTGTTCAGCTGGCATTTCATGGCATTGTCGTAGATCCCGCCGCCCTGTGACCAGATCACGGCCAGCAGTCCGCCCGCCCAGGCCTTGGGGTCGAGCCGCATCACCCGGGCACCGAAAGCCCCGGTCTTGTCTTTGATCACCTTGCTGGCGGCCTGAAAGCTGGGGTAATCCCACCTGGCCTGGCTGTACTGAAGCAGCGGGTCCTTGACGCCCGATTTCTGAAACAGGTCCTTGTTGTAGAACAGCACCAGCGGCGAATTGCTGAAGGGCACACCGTACACCGCCTGGCCCCGCGTCCAGAGCGAGAGCGTGCTGAGAGGAAAGTCGCCCAGGTTGAATGTTTTGTCCTTGCCCAGAGCGGGGGAGAGGTTCAGTACCGCGCCGCTGCTCACGAAGGTCGGCACGTCTCGTTCGGCCAGCCAGCCCACGTCCGGCGCGTCCCCGGAGGCCACCTGGATGGCGAGCTTGCGCCCATAGTCGGCAAAGGGCGTCACCTCGACGGAAATCTGCACCTCGGGATTCTGAGCGCTGTAGTCCCTGGACAACTGCTGGAGCAGCGCCAGGCCGTCGCCCCCGGCCCAGGTGCTGAAACGCAGGTTGACCTTCTGCGCTCCGGCGGTACAGGCCAGCAGCGTCGTGAGACAGAGAAGCATTCCGGGCAGTTTCATAGGACCCCCTGTATGTAATGCGTATTTGGTAATACGCATTATCAGAACATATAACGCGCGTGTCAAGTCTGCTGATCTTCATTCAAGGGCTTCATGCCCGGTCATTCCGCCCCTGAGCTGGTATGGATTCCGGGTGAACATGGATTCCGGGTGAACAGTGACGTTCCGCTCAGGAAGTGCCCTAGCGTCTTCATGTGGCGGGCAAGCGTGGTCAGCGCTCGGCCCCCACACGCGGCCAAGCGTCCCCAGAACCACTGCCCTTCCCAAGAACGCTGCTCAGGTCAGGAACGCGGTTCACCACGCCACCCCTGTGAACGCTGCGCTGCTTGCTCAGGACAGACACGCATGACGACGAAAGGCCGTGTTGATGGGTGAAGTCAGAGCCTCGACAAACTTTCACAAGCTGTGCGGAGAGGAACCTTGTGGCCACTGTTCAATTTCTAGCGGCCCGGAATTCAGGCTCAGCACCTTGTATGGCGTGAAGCCCAGTCCGCCCACCTCCGGTTCTTCCAGCAGGTTGACCCGCGACCATTTCCGGATGCCCAGGCCCTCTGCGTTCAGAAGGCCCCGCGCGCCGTGGGCGTCGTAGACCCGCAGAATGACCGACTGGTCGTCGTCCTCGCTCAGCTTCAGGGCACTCAGACGCAGCGCCGGGTGGCCCACCGACAGCAGCCGGGCCGCCGATGTTCCATCGCCCGCCGTATGACTGTAGAACGCTCTGAGCGGGGCGTTCAGGTTGTGGGCCTCTCTCGGCGTGCCGCTTCGCCAGTCTCCGGCGTGCGGATACAGGGCGTACGTAAAGACATGGTCGCCCGCGTCAGCGCTGGGGTCGGGCATCAGCGGGCCGCGCAGCAGGCTCAGGCCCAGCACGTTGCCCTTGGCGCTGTAGCCGTACTTGCTCACGGTCAGCAGGCTCACGCCAAAGTCGGCCTCGCTCAGATCAGCGAAGCGGTGCCCCGGCACCTCGAACTGCGCGGCGTCCCAGGAGGTGTTGCTGTGCGTGGAGCGCGACACCGTGCCGAAGGCCGTCTCGAAACTGGCGCTGGCCGAGCGCACGTTGAGCGGCGTCTGGGCGCGCAGCAGCAGGCGGCGGCCTCGCCACTGCACCTCGCTGCGAATCTCCAGCCGCGCCGACCCCTGGCGCAGCGCGTAGGTCTGGATGATTTCGCTGCCCTGGGCGTCGTACCGCACCTGCACGGCCTGCTCCAGCCGCCCCGGCAGGCGTTCGGGCACCGAGGCCGCCAGCAGCCGTTCGCCCCCCGACGGGTAACTTGCGTCCAGTTCCCAGCCCTCCCACTCGCGCGGCACGTCCGCGTACAGCCACAGCTGGTTGCCCGGTCCGTCCAGCGCCTCTCGGCCAGAATGCTTGTGGATGAACGAGGCCAGGCTGCCGTCCGGGGCAATCTCGGCCCGCAGATGCTCGTTCTCCAGAATCATCGGTTCCGAACGCGCCTCCGCATCCTTGGGATGTTCTCCGGTTTCGACTTCCAGGCACAGATATCCCAGTCCGGGCACCACGGCTTTCCCGACCAGCAGCAGCTCGCCGCCGATTACCTCGGTGCAGACCTCGCTGCCGTCCGGGGCGCTGAGCAGCAGAGTATCGAGATTCAATCCTGAAAACTCTGCGACGGACAAGCGCAGCGACAGTGGGCGGTCATCGAAACTCAGGTTCCAGACGACCAGCCGCTCACCGCCGCCGTGCGCGTGACTCAGCACCTGCAACGCACCGTCACGCTGCATCTGAGCCGTAGCCAGCGCTTCCTCCAGCTCGTGGTGGGCGTCGTCGTACACCGCTTTCACGCCCGATCCCGGCAGGATGTCGTGAAACTGGTTTCGCAGCAGCGCCTCCCACGCCGCCGTGAACTCCGCGCGCGGGTACGGACGCTTCAGCAGCATCTTCGCCAGGGTCGCAGCCGCCTCGGCGTCGCACAGGGCGTGTTCCAGGGCGCGGTTGAGGGCCTTGACCCGCGCCTGGGTGGTGTAGGTGCCCCGGTGCAGCTCCAGGTACTGTTCGCCCACCCAGACGGGCAGCGCGTCCGACTTCACACCGCTGTAAAAGTCGGCCACCTTGCCCATGTGCAGCCGGGGCAGGCCGGGAAAGTCGCGCAGGCGGGTGGCGCGCTCCAGCATCTCGGCGCTCGGACCGCCGCCGCCGTCGCCCCAGCCGAAACTGAACAGACTGGTGTCATGCCGCCGCTTGCCGCCGAAGTTCTGCCAGGTCTGCAACACATCCTTGGCAACCAGCTCGCCGTTGTAGCCCTGGCCCTGGTTGTGAAAGCTGTGGGCCACCACCTGCGAGCCGTCGAGGGCCTCCCAGCGGTACAGGTCGTGCGGAAAGGTGTTGGTCTCGTTCCAGTTGAGCTTGGTGGTGAAAAAAGACGTCATGCCTGCGCCCAGCAGCAGTTGCGGCAGGTTGGCGGCGTAGCCGAAGGTGTCGGGCAGCCAGCAGACCCGAGACTGTAGCCCGAAGCGGCTTTGGAAGTAGCGCTGGCCGTGCAGCAGCTGCCGGACCCACGACTCGCCCGAGATCAGGTTGCCGTCGGGTTCCACCCACATGCCGCCCACCACGTCCCAGCGGCCCTCGCGCAC
>JANXWI010000117.1 GCA_025351205.1 Deinococcus sp. | reverse complement strand
GAGAGTGCGGCAGGCGGCGATCAGCTCCCCTTTTGCGTTGCCGGGGTCGGCGGCGGCTTTTGCAGGTTTGGGGGCAGTCCTGGCAGGCACGGCTACACGTCCCGGCGGTCGAAGGCGAAGATCGATATCAAGCAGAAGCCCACGGTGTAGATGATCAGCAGCGCCAGCGACTGCGTGATGTTGCCCTGGCGCAGAAACAGGTCCAGGTGGGTGGTCAGCAGAATCTGCTGGAAACCCTCGGGAAACACGGTGAGCAGCCGCATGATCTGCAAGGTGGCGATGGTGGCGAGCGCGGCGGCGGACGTGTTCAGGAACACCACGCCGTACAGCATGGCGAGCGCGGCGATGGGGGCCATAACAAGCGCGCCCAATCCGTAGCCGCGCAGCACCTGAGACAGCGCCCCCGCCGAGCTGAGCGCCCCCTGCCCGATGAAGCCGCCCGGCCCCAGCCCGCTGCCGCCCACGAAGTCGCCGTAGCCCAGCCGCAGCCCGGCCAGAAAGCTGCCCAGCAGGAGTACCAGCAGCAGCAGCGCCGGATACAGCAGCGCCGTGATCAGCTTGGACGCGATCACCCGGTTGCGGTCCAGGGGCCGCAGCAGCAGCGGGGCCAGCGTGCCCTGCGCCACCTCGGTGCCGATCATCTCGGCGCAGCTGAGCGCCACGAACAGCGGCAGCACGAACTGCACGCTGGTGATCAGCGAAATGGCCGGAACCTGAAAGCCGCTGGTCAGCACCAGCCCGTACACCTGTTGCAGCCTGGGGGCCAGCGACCAGATCCAGGGAATCAGGAAGGCGATGATCAGCGCGATTTTCACGCTGCGTGCCCCCAGCAGCTTGCGAAATTCCAGACCCAGCAGCGTCAGCATGAGAGGACCGGGGGCAGAGTCATGACGCCTTTCATGATGCCTGCGCCGGAAGGTGAGGGCTGCCGGGCTGGAAACGTCGCGGCGTTGTTTATCAATTCTGGCTTCGTTCCAGCGTTCACCGGGCAACTGTGGCTCATCTGCAACCTGAATATCGGACGCTCAGCCCGTTCACCCCCTCTGATCAGTTGCAACTGTACAAAGCCATTGGAGACGGCCCATTTCCTGTTCAAACCTCTGCTCATGCCTGCTCCACCCGTTCGCGGTAGTACTCGTAGAGGTCGAAGTGGTCGGGGGTGGCCTCGTAGACCCGGATGCCGCCCGTCGCCAGCGCCGCCAGCGTCTCGGGCACCCGCGACTCGCCGCCCAGATGCGCCACCGCGTAGGGCGTGCGCGAACTGGCCCGGCGCACGTAGGGCAGCTGTTCGAGCAGCGCCGCCGCGCCCTGCGGATCGTCTACCCGGAAGCGGTAGGCCGCCTGACGGCTGCGCAGGTCCACGCTGTCCACCATGCGCCCGCCGGTCAGGATGCCCACGGTGTGCGCGTAGGTCGAGATTTCGCGCAGGTGGTGGGTGCTCAGGATCACCGCGCAGCCGCTGGTGGCGAGGCTGGTCACGATGCGGTGAATCAGGTTGATGCCCAGCGGGTCCAGGCCGCTGGTAGGCTCGTCGAGAATCAGCACCTTGGGGTCTGCCAGCATGGCAGCGGCCACGCCCAGCCGCTGCCGCTGCCCCAGCGAGTATTCGGCCACCTTGCGGTCGGCCATGCGCGTCAGTTCCAGCAGCGCCAGCACCTCGCGCACCCGGTCACGGCTGACCCGCACGCCGTTGGGGGCCATCGCGGCCAGCTTGGCGTGCATGCTCAGGTTCTCGGTGCCCGTGAACTGCGGGTAGAAGCGGGCCGGGGCCTCGACCACCGCCCCCAGGTAGGCGCGGGCGCGCGGACCGTCTTCGTGGACGTTGCGGCCCATCAGGAAGACCTTGCCCCGGGTGGGAAAAGCCAGGCCGGTCAGGGTGCGGATCAGCGTGGTCTTGCCAGCGCCGTTGGGGCCGGTCAGGGCGTACACCTCGCCGGGCTTGACGTTCAGGTTCACGTCTTCCAGCACCGAGGCGTCACGGTAGCTCTTGTACAGGCCGCGTACCTCGATGGCGCTGGGTGCGGGGGCAACGGTCTTGGTCACGCCACGTAGCCTAGCGCATGTTTAAGCCGCGCTCACACTCCACACCTGGGGGAAGTAAGGTGAGGACGAATGTGCGGTTTCATATCGACTCGGGCGGAATTTCTGCCCCTGTCAAACCTCATGAAAGGTTTCATTGACCATGCGGTCTGCAAAGCGCCGGATAAAATCCACGGTGCTCAGGGCCTGGGTGCGGTGGCAGGCGATGGCCGTCAGCTTGCGGGCAATGAAGCCGCTCACGTCGCGCTCCACGTTGGGCGGCAGGTAGCTGGCCTGAAGCTCCGGCTGCTCGGGCGGGGTGGGACCGGCGTAGTACCACAGGGCGGGGCGCTCGGCTTCCGGCAGGCTGTCCCAGGCCGCCTTGACGGCGCGGTGGGTGGTCACGTGGTCGGGGTGGCCGTTGCTGCCGTTGGGCGGAAAGGTCAGCACCGTTTCAGGCCTGTGACGCAGCATGGCCGACCTCGCCACCTCGACCAGCGGCTCAAAGGGCTGGTCAATCAGGTACTTGTCGGGAAAGCTGTGGTGTTCGTGGACCTGCACCCCGATCACCTCCAGGCAGGCGGCCAGCTCGGCGGTCCGCAGCTCTGCCAGCGCCTGCGTGCCGTCGGCCAGCCCCAGGCTGCGGCCCGCCTCGCCGCGCGTCAGGGTCACGAGGCCCACCGTATGCCCGGCCTCGACGTACTCCATCAGGGTCCCGGCAGCGCCGTACGCCTCGTCGTCGGGGTGCGGCACGATCAGCAGCAGTTTCAGGGGGCCGGGCAAGGTGGGCGCAGTCATGGGGGTCAGGATAGCGGCCCGGTACGGGTGGGACCGTCCGAATGAGATAGCCATCTGGCAGATGTGCCCTCTGCGCTTTTCGGGCACACTTTGGGCATGATCACCACCGATCTTCCGGCCCAGCTGTCTCTTCGCCCCGCCCGCTTTCCAGCCGATTTTGCCGCAGTCGCTGCCGTCATGACCGCTGCCGACGCGCGCTCTCCCACCACACCGGAGTTGCTGACCGCCCGGCACGTCGCCGCCGACCCGGCCCTGAAGGTGTCGGAATGGGTGGCCGAGGTCGGGGGTCAAATGGTGGGAGCGGGCGGCATCGGCCAGCAGGACGCGCAGGAGCATCAGGACGTCTTCTGGCTGAGAATCTGGGTGGCCGCGACTTGGCAGCGCCGGGGCATCGGACAAGCACTCCTAGCGGCGCTGGAACACGACGTGCTGACGCTGGGCGGGCGCTTCGCCAAGGGAGGCGTGCGGCAAGACGTGCCGGGGGCCGTAGCGCTGGCCGAGGGGGCGGGCTATGGCCGGGCCTGGACTCGCTACGAGTCAAAGCTGGAGGTGACCCCGGAACGCGACTTTTCGGCCTTTGGACCGCTGCTTGAGAGGCTGGATGGTGAAGGCGTAGTTTTCCGGAGCGTGGCCGAGCTGGAGGGAGACCCGGAGCGCGACCGTCAGCTGTGGGAACTCGACTGGCAGCTGCTGAGCGACGTGCCGATGGGGATGGCT
>JANXWI010000112.1 GCA_025351205.1 Deinococcus sp. | reverse complement strand
GTCCGGCACCATGACATTCAACCCTGGAAACCCCAGCCGGTAGTGCTGCGGGTCCAGCGTGACCAGCGCCGCACAGGTCATTTCGGCGTGTGCCCCAACAACAAAATCGGCCAGCAGTCGCCGGGGCAGGCCACCACCGCTGGCCTGCCGTCTGCGGGCATAGCTGCCGTACACCTGTCCAGCGCGTTCCCAGATGTCCACCGTCAGAATCAGGTCGAGCGAAACGCCTGAACTGGAAAATAGTTGTTGCAGGACTGGCACGGTGGCTCCCGGCCCGGCCAGCAATTCGGCATACACGACGGGGCAGATGACCAGAGCGTGCGTGCGACTGAGTTGACCCAGGACGGCTGCGACCTGGGAGGCGTTCTGCTCCTGATGCAGCAGGGCGTTCAAGACGTTGGAATCGAGGGCCGCGTTTGGGCGGGATGCTGCCGTCAAGAGGCGTCTTGGTCTGGATCGCGCAGCTCACGGGTGAAGCGCACGGCGTCCATGCCTTCAGGGAAAGGCGGCAGTACGCCGATCCAGGCCAGGAAAGGGTTGTCCTTCACTGCTTCCTGGGCGGGTGTCAGCGCGGCCTGCTGGACTTCCACGGCATCGCCTTCGTGCAGCCCCAGTTGCTCGGTGACTTCCGCAGGGAACACCAGCTGACCGTCTTTGACTGTGCCGCGAAAGGTCGTCATGTTCCGTCCAGTATAGAGAATCTGCGAGGACCAGAATATCGTTCCAGGTCAGCTGACCCAGATAAAGACCTTATCCTGGGGCGGCCCAGGCATTTCAGAGGTGGCAAAATCCAGGACTCCGCTTGAGACTCGTTCACAAACAGCGAGAAGACAGGCACACGGTCCAGAGAAAAAAAACCGGGAACATTCCCGGTTTTTCGAGGGCTGACGGTGACTGTTTACAGAACGCCGAAGTTTCCGGCAAGGATGCGAACGGCGGAACGGGTCTGCTCAGCCTGCACTTGCGGGGTCTGGACAGGGCGCTGCGGCGTCTGGGGGAGAGAGCGGGGGGTGGGATTGGTCATTTCAGATCACCCCCGTGTTGCCGGGAAGACCGTCTGACCTGGGCTTGCCGAGCGTACCCGTGTTGCCAGGCAGCCCTGCGAGCGTACCCGTGTTGCCGGGCAGCCGAGCGAGCGTACCGGTGTTGCCGGGCAGCCGAGCGAGCGTGCCGGTGTTGCCGGGTAACCCGGCCTGGGCGACACCACTGAGACTGAGCGCGGCCACGAGGATCAGGGCAGACTTTGCGAGCACAGGGGTCTTGGACATGAGAATAGGTTAAACTCAGGGCTGCAAGCAGGAGGAAGCCACGTATGGGACAGGTGCAGGACCAGCTGGAACTCGGCTTGTACGACCACGTGATTGCAGCCCTGAAAGACGCGGCCCAGACCCCGGAGGAACACGGCTGGCTGGGCCTGGCCTACCTGCGGGCCGGGCACTTCACCGAAGCTGAGCTGCCCCTGCTGCTGGCCCACCGCCAGGGACAGCTCGAAGCAAGCGTCGAATACGGCAACCTGCTGCGGGTGCTGGGCCATTTCAGTGAGGCGGTGCAGCAGTTTACCGAGCTGTACCCCACCCTGACGGGTGAGCTGGCCCTGCGCTGCCTGCGCTGGTGGGGCGTGGCAGAGTTGCAGCAGGGCGATCCGGAAGGCGGTATCCGGCGGCTGGAACGCGCCTGGCACGGCTACATGTCGCTGGGGGAGCCGGAGCTGACGGCGCGTGTTACCAACTCGCTGGCCCAGATGTACCTGCGAACCGGCGATCATGGCCGCGCCCGCCAGCTGTTTCAGGAGTCCCTGCGCCAGCTGCCCGAGTTTCCCATCCCGCAGCCGCGCCTGACGGCGCTGCACGGCCTGATGGAACTCCAGATGCAGCAGGGCGATTATCTGGGCGCGGAGGAAACGCTGCGGCTGATGGGCCGGGCGCTGCGGCACACCGCCTCGGTGCGGGAAGGGTGCATGGTGCTCACGGCCCGCAGCGAACTCCAGCGCCTGACGGGCAAGCTCGACTGCTACACCGAGAATCTGGAAGAGATCGGGCGTCAGGCCGCAGACCTCGGGGACCACGAGCTGAGCGTCTGGGTGACCGCCCGGCTGGCCGAGCATTACAGCAGCCTGGGGCGCTACAGCGAGGCGCTGCGGCTGCTGGTGGGCTTCGGTGTAAGACAGGAGGATTGGCCCGCCGAACTGTGGGCCGCCTACGGCATGCTGCTTCGCCGTCGCCAGCAGCCCGCCGAGGCCGAGGAGGCCTTGAACCGGGCGGCCAGTCTGCTGCGCCAGCAGGGACGCGTCCCCGAGCTGATCCGGGTGCTGATGCACGCCGCCGCCGCCGCGCTGAGATGCGACCACCGCGACTACGCCGTGACCCACCTGAAAGAAGCCCTGTTCGAGATGCTGCGGCTGCGGCTGCACGCCGCGTTCCAGCCGGACTTCACCGAGTTGCAGGAACTGGTGCATTACGCCCTGCTGGAACCCGACACCGCGCCGCTGCTGGAACCCGTGCTCGACAACCTGGCCCATCTGGCCGGGTCCCCCCGGCTGCCCGAGGACGGCTTCATGCGCGTTCAGCTCAGCACCCTGGGCCGCGCCACGGTCTACAAGGACAACGCCGAGGTGCCGCTTTCCCTGCGCGGCAGCACCCTGCTGCTGGCCTATCTCTACCTGTATCCGGGACGTACCCGTCAGGAACTCCAGCTGGCCCTGTACCCGGACAAAGACTCCAACACCGGGGGCGGATACATCCGTAGCGCCATCGCGGAGCTGAGAGAGAAACTGGGACGCGAGATCGTGACCTTCGCCGGGCCGAAGAATGCCCCCACCTACCGCCTGGGCGGGATGGTGCACGTCGAACTCGACCTGCTGGCGTTCCGTGAAGCCGCCAGAGAAGGCCAGCTGGCGCGCATGTTGGCCCTGTACCGGGGCGACTTTCTTCCCCAGATCGAGGACAGCGAGTGGGTGCGCGAGGTGCGAGACGAGGCGCTGATGACCCTGACGGCTCACTTGAATGTTCAGCTGGGCAGCTACGAACGGGAAGGCAACTGGCGACGGGTGATCCTGGTGGCCAACCAGTATCTGAAGTTCGATCCGCAGGACATCGGCGTGCAGGAACTGCGGCTCAGGGCTGCACAGGCCATCGGCAATCCCCTGGACATCGCCCGCTACCGCGCCCAGCTCAAGCGCACCTACAACTGAGGTGACACGGCTGAGTAACACACATCGGATGTCTTGCTGTGTTGATAGCAATGCAGCACTACAGCAGTACATCAAAAGCGCATTGCATTACTGATGAGGTACAATGACGCATGACTCAAGTCATCGCCTTCACGTCGAGCAAGGGCGGCATCGGAAAATCTACCCTGGCCTTCAACACAGCGGGCGCACTGGCGGCCCGTTCTGGTGCTGGCCCTGTGGTGCTGGTGGACGAGGACACCGCCATTCAGAGCTGTCTGGGTTGGGCCGCCGCTGCTCCCGTTCCTCTGCCCTTTCTGGTGATCGCGCCAGACCAGGCCAGAACTGCTGCTAGCAGTGCCGCAGTGCTGGTGATCGACACCGAGGGTCGCCCCGCGCTGGCGGACATGGTGGCCCTGACCGAGAGCGCCCAGCGCGTCATGCTGCCCTGTGGGCCGTCTGGTCTGGAGGTGCGGGCCACCCTGAAGCTGTGGCACGCGCTGACCCAGGCGGAAGCCGAGATGGGCCGCGTCCAGGTGGTCATCAACAAAGCGCCCCCGGTGGGCACCGTAGGCCAGCAGGCACGGGACACCCTGAGAGGGTTGGGGGTGAAGGTCTGCACCACCGTCATCCGGGCTTACACGGCCCACCAGCGGGCCGCTGAACTCGGCGTGCTGGTGAGAGACGTTCCCGACCCCAGGGCAAGCTCAGCGTGGGCCGACATCGAGGCACTGACCGAGGAGATCGGCGCGTGACCAAAAAGAGCAAATCCAACCGTTTCGACTACGCCACCCAGGAAGCTTCTCAGGGCGCGCCGGAGGTACAGGCCTTAGAGATGCCGGAGGTACAGGCCTCCAGCGAGACCATGAACCCGGCCCTGATCAGCACCGTCAACCCGGCCAGTCCAGCCCTGAGCACTGTGGCGCGGCGCGCAGGCAGGATGGCGCAGGACCGCGAGCAGCTGAACGTCCGGCTGCCCACCCAGCTCAAGCGGCAGGCCCTGGCTGCCGCCGCGCTGGAAGGTCTGACGGTGGGTGAACTGATCGAACACCTGTTGCTTGAGCACCTGAACACCCGGAGCGCTCAGCTCACCCCCTGAAGGGCGGAAAGTTCAGCCTCATGACAGCGCCCCCCTGATGGTCTCTTGCCAGGCCAGACATCATCTGCCGCCCCTGGAGGGGCGCAAAGAGGTAAACTGGCTGAACAGGAGGGCCGCATGGAGTACGACAGGAAGCCCAGCCGCAGCGTTCCGTCCGTCAACATCTCTGCGCCCGTGCTGGTACCCACGCCCGCACAGCTGGCCCTCCAGCGAAAACAGCGGGAGGCCCAGATACAGGCCCAGCAGGACCGGGCCGTGGAGCAGGCCCGAATCCAGCGCCTGGCGATACCCGGTCACCTTGCCGACTTCACCCGCCTCAGTGGCGCTGGCCAGCAGCAGGTCCAGCG
>JANXWI010000110.1 GCA_025351205.1 Deinococcus sp. | reverse complement strand
GCCGAACTGGCGCGGCGCTGGCCTCTGGCGCAGGTCACGGGCATCGACAGTTCTGCCGAGATGCTGTTCAGAGCGCCCACGCTTCCCAACCTGAAGCTGGTGCAGGCCGATTTGCAGGACTGGACGCCCACTGAACTGTCCGATCTGCTGCTGAGCAACTCCGCGCTGCAATGGGCAGCCAACCATCCGGCCCTGATTCCCAGGCTGGCCGCTCAGGTCGCGCCCGGCGGGGTGTTCGCCTTTCAGGTTCCGGGCAATTTCCAGGCACCCAGCCACCTGCTGCTGGCCGAACTGAGGCAGGGGCCGCGCTGGCTCAACCTGCTGGGGCCACCGGAACGCGGCCCTGGCAGCCTGTCCAGCCTCGACCCGCAGCACTACGCCGAACTGCTCGCGCCGCTCGGGTTCACCGTCGATGCCTGGGAGACCACCTATCTTCATCTGCTGCAAGGACCGGACCCGGTGCTGAACTGGGTGCGCGGCACGGCCCTGCGTCCGGTGCTGGCCCGGCTGCTGCCAGAAGAGGCCGCCGAGTTCCAGGCCGAATACGGGCGCAGGCTGCTTCAGGCGTACCCGGCGGGGCCAGCCGGAACGCCCTTTGCGTTCAGACGGGTGTTCGTGGTGGCCCGGCGCGTCTGAACTTCAGGAGTTCAGCTCGATCTGGTGTGCCTCACGCCTGCCCGAGCGGGTTTTGTCCCTCCCATGACGGCGCTCTATACTTTCAGCCGTGACCGCCCAGCCGCCCGTTCCCCCCGCGCCAGACCGCATGAATCCGGACGGATTGAATCTCGACAGGCCGAATCCAGACGGGTCAAATCCAGACGGACTGACCCCAGACGGACTGACCCCAGACGGATTGAATCTCGACTGGGCCGGATACCTCAGACAGGGTGAGTACCGGCGCGCCCTGGCCGCCGCCCGCATCGGTGAGGCCGAGGCTGAAGTGCAATCGGCGCTGGAGGTGCTGTACGACCTTCAGGACGCCCTCCGGGCCAGACGCCTGAGCCTGGCGCAGCGTCTGGCGGAGCGGCTGCAAGGCCACCTGGAGGCCATGACCCAGCCGGGCGTCTTCAGGGCGATTCTCGACCCTGCCGCGCTCGGGGCCGCGCTGGAGGCGCTCCTGGCCGCCGACAGGGAGCGGCTGACCGAGGCACAGCTGCTGGAAGCCAGGCTGGAGCGCGCCCTGGCGCAGGGGCTGACCCGCGCCGAGGCGCTCAACACCCTGGGCGTGCTGCACGCGCTGCAAGACCGTGAGGCGCAGGCGCGGCAGAGTTTTGGAGAGGCCATCGCCCACGATCCGGGCCACTACCGCGCCCTGACCAACCTGGGCAACATGGCCCTGGAGGGCGGCGACGCTGCCGGGGCCGAGCGCATGTACCGTCAGGCGATTGCCCTGAACGGCGAGTACGCCGGGGCGCATCACAACCTGGGTGTGGCGCTGCGCAAGCTGGGCCGCGTGGGCGACTCGGTGCGGGCCATCAAGGCGGGCCAGCGGCTGAGCGTGCGCCAGACCCGCCGCGATCAGGACGACGAACTCAAGGCCGACCCCAGGACCCAGCGCACGGTGCAGCTGCTGCGCATAGGCATGATCGTGCTGGTGCTGCTGCTGGTGCTGCTGGCCGCGAAGGGGAAGTTCTAGCGCGGTATGCCCACCGACTACCTGCTCGGCGCGGCTGGCGTCCGTGCCCTCGACGAGAAGCTGGAACGCGCCAATCTGCTGGAACTGGCGATGGAGGAGGCCGGGCGGGCGGTGGCCCTGGCCGCGCAGCAGGACGCTCCGGCGGGGTCGGTGCTGCTGCTGGCGGGCGGCGGCGCGAACGGGGCAGACGCGCTGGTGGCCGCCCGGCATCTGCACGCCTGGGGCCGCGAAGTACGGGTGCTGGCGCAGCCGTCCAGGCACGCGCTTCACCACGCCAATCTCGCCCGTCTGGAGGCTGTAGGCGTGGTGGTGGCCCTGCTCTCGCTGGACACCCTGGGTCAGGCGCTGAACTCGCGGCCCGCCCTGGTCATCGATGGGCTGCTGGGCACCGGATTCAGGCCGCCGCTGCGGGCGGAACTGACCGCGCTGATCAATCTGCTGAATGCTGCCCGCGCGAGTTCGGATCAGCTTCGGGTGTTGGCCATAGACCTTCCCTCCGGACTGGAGGCGGGCCGGGCCACCCTTCCGGCCTGCTGCGTCCGGGCCGACCTGACGCTCACGCTGGGCGGCCCCAAGCCTGCGCTGCTGTACGGCCCTGCCGCGCGCGCCGCCGGACTGGTGCAGGTGGCGGGCCTGGGGGTGCCGCCCGGGTGGGTCCGGGCGCACGCCCTGGCGGCGCGTCCGGGCGACGAAGAGGTGGCGGCCCTGCTGCCGCTGCGTTTCCCGGACGCGCACAAGGGCGACGCCGGGCGGGTCTGGATCATCGGCGGGCATCCGGGCACGGTGGGCGCCCCGGTGCTCGCTGGCCTGGGGGCACTGCGGGCGGGCGCGGGTCTGGTGACGCTGCACAGCCAGGAGGGGGCGGTGGCCAGCCTCGCCGTGACCCTGGCCCCCGAACTGATGGCCCGCACCCACCCTGACCTGAGCGTGCTGGACGCCGAGGTGCAGGCAGGCTCTCGCCCCGGCGCGGTGGCGCTCGGCATGGGTCTGGGGCCGGACGCCGCGCGGCACGCCCGCATGGTCCTGGCCTGGAAGCTGCCCACCGTGCTGGACGCCGACGCGCTGCAACCGGAGCTGGCCGGAGCGGGTCACGGCGCGGTGGTCTGGACGCCCCACCCCGGCGAGGCCGCCCGCATGCTGGGGGTAAGCACCGCCGAGGTCACGGCAGACCCGCTCGGCGCGGCCCGTGAAGTGCAGCGGCGGTACGGCGGCGTGGTGGTGCTCAAGGGCGGTCCCAGCACCATCGCCGTGCCCCAGGACAGTGTGCCCCAGGACAGTGCCACAGCGGGCGGGCTGCTGGTGTCACGGGGCGGGCACCCTGGCATGGCCTCGGCGGGCATGGGCGATACGCTCTCGGGCATCCTGGCGTCGCTGCTGGCACAGGGCCTTTCGGTCAGCCATGCGGCCCTGTGTGGGGTGCGGCTGCATGCCCGCGCCGGGGAACTGGCGGGCGCGAAGCACGGCTACGGTCTGAGTGCCAGCGACCTGAGCCTGGAACTGGGCGCGGCCTGGATGTCGCTCACGCCGGGCGTGTGAATCCTTCGGCGGCCCTACGGGTTCAGAACTGCTACCCTGAAGCGCGATGCAGGGTCTGTTTTTCGACGCACCACTCATCGGCGTGCTGGAACTTCTTCATGTGAGTCGCAAGACGGGCGTGTTGACCGCAGACGCCGGAATGCCGTTCACTCTGTCGTTCCACGAGGGCCAGGTGACGGGTGGCGGCATTCTCGACTGGCAGGGCCTGGACGCCATCTATGCCTGCCCACTGCTGCCGGGCGAGGGCAGCTTCAGTTTTGCCGCGCAGGCCGAAGGGGGCGAAGGGGGCGAGATGCTGGCCCCTTACGGCAAGCTCACCGCCGACTGGGCGCGCTACAGCGACGACTGGCAGCAGATCTGTGCGGTGGTGGGCAGTCCCAGTGCGCTGTTCCGGGGCACCCTGCCGCTGTTCGACAGTGACGAGGGCCGCAGCATCCGGGCGGCGTCCAGAAGTGCCCAGCTGCCGCTGTTCGAGGTGGCCGAGCGGGTGCTGAGCGGGGTCAGGAGTGGACGGCTGACCCCGCTGGGCCGCTTTTCCTGGTACTCGCTGCGGCTCAAACACCAGCTCGGCAGCGGGCGCGGTGGCCGGGTCGCGGGCGTGCTCGACGGTGAGCGCAACATGGGCGAACTGGTGGAGGCCGGGTTCCCGGTCAACGAGCTGCGCGACTACCTGGTCTCTGAAATCCGGGCGGGTCTGCGTTTTCCCGGCTGCGGCTGGGTGCTACGCGACGTGCTCTGGGAGAGGGAATTTCTGGAGGGCCGCGTTCAGTCCTGAAGGGTTGTGTCAGATGGTCGTTCTTTTCACGGATCATCGGAGAAGCGCCGAGGATCTGTTCAGGCCACAGCACCTGTCCATGTATCTCTGCTCGTCTTGAGATGAACAGCGCTGGTGACGATGTTTTTCCAATTCTGATCAGAGACGTATGATCAGTGGTCCTCACTGCCGATCAGCCGCCCAGCGCCGCCAGCAGGTCGGCGGGCATCCGGGCCGGACGGTAACCGCTGTCGGTGCAGATGTGCTGCGTCTCGCCCGTCGCCAGCAGCTGTGCGCCCCGGCGCAGCTCGTACAGAATGACGCAGGTGCGCGACCTGACCTCGCTCACGCGGGTGCTCAGGCTCAGCTGATCGTCGTAGCGGGCCGCGCTTCTGTAGCGCACGCTCAGGCCCGACAGCATCAGGTAATAGCCCCTCGCCTCGACCTCGGTGTAGGGCACGCCCACCTCGCGCATAAAATCGCTGCGGCCCATCTCGAACCACACCGGGTAGGTGGCGTGATGCACCACGCCCATCGCGTCGGTCTCGGCGTAGCGGGCGCGGAAATAGGTGTGGGTCACATGCTTCAACTGTACTTCCTTCAACCGTTTTCCCCGGCGGGCAGCCGCTCGAAGGGTGAAGCCCCCGCCGCGTAGAATTCCAGCTGAGGCACGCGCCGCAGCTTGAGCGCCTGCCCGGTCTCGTGTTGCAGGCGTCCACGGGCGTTGTTGAGCGCCTCGATCAGCGGCCCGCTCTCGCCGATGCTCGACACGTACACGCGGGCCAGCCCGTAGTCCTGTGTCACGCTGACCCGTTCGATGGTCACGATCATGGGAATGCGCGGGTCGCTCAGCTCGCCGATAGACTCGCTCAGAATCCGCGAGATCGCCACCTCGACCTGACGGGGCTTCATGAAAGCGCCCGGCAGCAACTGTAGGAGAAAAGATTCATCTGGCTATCTTGCCACGGATGGACGGGAGCTTGTGGCGCGTGGCGCGTGGCATGTGGGGACGGCCAACACGCCCCCCGTCCAATCTGACCGTCCAGGCCGTTCCTACACGCTACAGGCCACAAGCCACACGCGCTACCGGATCAGCGCCGCGATGCCCGCCGCGATCTCGTGGATTTCTGCCTCGTCCGGCCCCTCGACCATCACGCGCACCAGATTCTCGGTGCCGCTGGGGCGCAGGTTCACGCGGCCACGTCCGTTCAGGCGTGCCTCGGCAGTCCTGACGGCCTCCTGCACCTGCACATTGTTCACCGCCGCCGCCCTGTCCTGAACGCGCACGTTCACCAGCGTCTGCGGGAACATGACCAGGTCGTCGTGCAGCGCGTCCAGGGTGGTGCCCAGCTGCCGCATGGCCGCCAGACTCAGCAGCGCCGTCAGCACGCCGTCGCCGGTGGGCGACACGTCCAGAAACAGCAGGTGCCCGCTCTGCTCGCCGCCCAGGTGCAGCCCC
>JANXWI010000085.1 GCA_025351205.1 Deinococcus sp. | reverse complement strand
AGGTCGTGATCAAGGGGGGTTCCTGGTGTCCAGCCAGAGTTCGTTCACTGCCCCTCCCGCTGTCAGACGGGGCCAGCGTCCCGAAGACGGACGCCGCCAGAACCGTGAAGCGGTGATGGCCCTGCTGAGAACCAGGGCGCTTGGCCGGGCCGACCTCTCGCGGGCGCTGGGCCTGTCCAAAACCGCGCTGGGTGACCTGATCGCTGATCTGGGCGCTGAGGGCCTGGTGGTCGAGAATTCAGTGGCCGAAAACCCATCAGCCGAAAACCCATCAGCCGAGAACCCATCAGCTGAGAACCCGGTTTCGCTTTCTGCCCCCAGGGGCAGGCGGCCCGCGCTGCTGAGGGTCAACGCCCGGCGGGCCGCCGTGATCGGTGTGGAGCTGTCGGCCACGGTCTTCGAGTACGGGATTTATGACCTGACCAGCACCCTTCTTTGCGTGGAGCGCCTGCCCTCGCGGCGGACCGAGGGCGAGGCCAGAGTCTATTCGCAGCTGCTGGGCGGAATCCGCACCGCCCTTGAGCGGGCGGGGAAGCTGGGCTATCCCGTCGCCGCCGTGGGGGTGGCCGCTCCGGGTCCGCTCGACGCCCAGGCCGGCGCCTTGCTGATGCCGCCGGCGTTTCCCGAACTTCACCGCCTGAGGCTCAGGTCGCGGCTGGAAGGCGACCTGGGGCTGCCGGTGAGGCTGGAGCACAACTCGGCGGCGGCGGCCACGGCCTTCCTGCGTCAGCACGACGGCGAGAACTTCGTCTATCTGCTGCTGCTGGAACAGGGCATCGGGGCGGGACTGGTGATGGACCGCCGCGTCTACCGGGGCGCGCACGGCTACGCGGGCGAGTTCGGTCACGTCTCGCTGGACGTGAACGGCCCGCCCTGCCCCTGCGGCAACCGTGGCTGCCTGGAGCGCCTGGCCGACGTGGACGCCATCTGTCAGGCCTACGCCGGGCGCACCCAGGCCGACCTGACGCTCACCCGGATTGTCGAGCGGGCCGGACAGGGAGAAGCGGCGGCTCTGGAGGTGCTGGAGGGGGCCGGGCGGGCCATCGGGCTGGCCGCCGCCGCATTGGTCAACCTCCTCGATCCGAGCATGCTGGTGCTGGGCGGGCCGGGCGCGCGCGCCTCACCGTTCCTGATTCCGGCGATCCGGCGCGAGCTGCAAGGCCGCGCCTATCCCTACCTGGGCTGGGGCGAACACCTGGAAATCCGGGCCTGTACCCTGCCGAATCCGGTTGGACGCGGGGCCGCCGAATGCGTTCTCAACGCCCTTTACCGGGGCGATCTTCCTCTAACCCAGCCGCGCCCGGCCATCCGGCCCGAACTGACGCACACAGGTCCACTCAATCCCCCAGGAGGGTAAAATGAAAATGACGACAGGAACAGGGCTGGCACTCGCGCTCGTGCTGACGGTGGGCCTTCTCCCGGCCTCGGCGCAGCCGAAAAAGCTGAACATCGTGCTGATTCCCGGTCTGACCACCGACGGCTTTTACATCACCATGCGCAAGGGGGCCGAGGAGGCGGCCAAGCGGCTGGGCGTCACCCTCAGCTTCCAGGGCGGTCCCGACTTCAGCGCCACCACCCAGATTCCGGTGCTCAACGCGGTGATCGCCCGCAAACCCGACGCCATATTGATTGCGCCCACCGACAAGCAGCAGCTGATCGCGCCCCTCAAGGCGGCCCTGGACGCGGGCATCAAGGTGATTACCGTTGACACCTTCATCGGTGACACCGGCAAATACCAGACCGGCAGCGGCGTGGCCGACTTCCCACTATCCTACGTGGCTTCCGACAACGTCGAGGGCGGGCGGGTGGCGGCGCGCGCCCTGGCGGCGGCCATCGGCAACAAGGGCAAGGTCTACGTGTCCAACGTCAAACCCGGCATCTCGACCACCGACCAGCGCGAACAGGGCTTCAAGGAGGAGATGAAGAAGTTTCCGGGCGTGAGCGTGCTCGAAACCCAGTTCAATGACGACGACACCAACAAGGCCTCCTCGCAGTTCGCGGCGGTGCTGGCCCGCAACGCCGACCTGGCAGGCGTCTTCGGCACCAACCTGTTCAGCGCCCAGGGGGCCGCCAACGGCGTGAAGACGGCGGGCAAAAAGGGCGCGGTGAAAGTGGTGGCCTTCGACGCGCCCGAAAGTATGGTCGCCGACATCAAGAGCGGCACCATCGACATCGCCATCGCGCAGCACCCCGCCGAGATGGGCCAGAAGGGCGTCGAGTTCGCCGTCGCCGCACTGAGTGGCAAGAAGGTCCCGACCCGTTACGGCACCGGCTACACCGTGATGAACAAGGGCAACATCGACGACCCCAAGGTCAAGGCGTTTCTGTACTCGTCCAAATAAGTCGGGAGTCACGGGGCTGCCTCGGAGTGGAATCCAGTCCCGTCTCGGTGGATGACGCGGAAGATCCGTTTCGCAGACGGTGAGAGTCAGCAGCGCCGTGCCCACTCAAAAACTGCCCCGTTGCCCGAACTCTTTTGCAGGTGAAGTCGGGCTGTTCGCCTGTTCACTCCCGCGCCGAGGTGGCTGTGCCGGAACTCAATGCAAAGACGGCTTCCGTGGAGCCGCCCGGTTCGGAACGCCCGAAGCTGCTGCATAGCCTGGGTGCCGCCTGGCCGTGGCTGTTTCTGATCGGCCTGCTGGTCTTTTTCGAGGTCTGGGCGCGGATCAGCTACCAGACCTCGTTCGTTCTCAACCTCACCAACGTGCAGAGCATCCTGCTCGCCAGCGTGCAGCCGCTGCTGATCGCGCTGGGGCTGACCCTGGTGATCATCGCGGGCGGCATCGACCTGAGCGTGGGGTTCACTGTCGGCCTGGCCGCCGTGGTGTCGGCCCGCATGATGCAGCTTCTCGACCCGGGCCTGCCAGCCCTCCTTTCCCTGCTGCTGGCCGTGGTGGCGGCCCTGCTGGCGTCCGTGGTGGTGGGCGCGGTGAACGGGTTTCTGATCGCGCGGCTGGGGGTTCCGCCCTTCATCGGCACGCTGGGCATGTACGGCGTGGCGCGGGGGGTGGGCTTTCTGGCCTCGGGAGGCTCCACCGTGGCGACCAACAACCCGCTCAACTCGGCGCTGGGCAACGGCAGGCTGCTTGGGGTGGTGCCCTGGCCGGTGGTCGTCACGGCCTTCGTGGCGCTGTTCATGCACTACCTGCTGTCGCGCACCAGATTCGGCCAGTACACCTACGCTATCGGTGGCAACCGCAACGCGGCCATCCGGGCGGGCATCGGCGTCGAGACCCACACCATCAAGCTGTACATGCTCACGGCGGTGCTGGCGGGCGTGGCGGGCGTGATCTACACCGCGCGCTTCACGGCTGGGGCGGCCCAGGCCGGAGAGCCGACGCTGCTCGACGCCATCGCGGCGGTGGTGATCGGCGGGGCCAGCCTGTTCGGCGGTGCGGGAACGGTGGTCGGCACGTTGATCGGCGCGCTGATCATCGCGGTGATCCAGTTCGGGCTGGTCTTTATCGACGTGCAGCCCTTCTGGCAGTTCATCGCCGTCGGGGCCGTGATTATCCTGTCGGTGCTGGTCGATCAGGTGCGCTCCGGGCGGGGCCGAACATGAATGCTGACCCTGTGACCCCAGCCCCTGTGACCCCAGCCCCTGTGACGGCAGACCGTATACCGCTGCTGAGCGCCCGCAACATGACCAAGCGTTTCGGCGGTCTCACGGCGCTGGGCGGCGTCGATCTGGACCTGTACGCGGGCGAGGTGCTGGCGCTGGCTGGAGACAACGGGGCGGGCAAGAGCACCCTGATCAAATGCCTGTCCGGCGTTTATCAGCCAGACGATGGCCAGCTGCTGTTCGGCGGCAGGGAGGTGCGGCTGGGCAACCCCAGAGAGGCCCGCGAACTGGGCATCGAGACCATCTATCAGGACCTGGCGCTGGCCGGGAACCTCGACGTAGGAGCCAACGTGTTTCTGGGGCGCGAGCCGGTGCGCCGGGTGTTCGGCCTCTTTCCGGTGCTGGACCGCCCGGCCATGCGTGCCGCCTCGCAGCAGGTGCTTGAGAGCCTCGATATCCACACCAGCCTGGACCGCCCGGTGGAGGACCTGTCGGGTGGACAGCGGCAGGCCGTCGCCATCGGGCGGGCCATCCACTGGAAGGCGCGGGTGCTGATCATGGACGAGCCGACGGCCGCCCTGGGTGTGCCGGAGCAGCGCAAGGTGGTCGAGCTGATCGGGCGGCTCAAGACCCAGGGTGTGGGCATCATCTTTATTTCGCACAACCTGAGCGACATTTTTGCCGTGTCAGACCGTATTCTGGTGCTGCGCCGGGGCGTCATGGCCGGAGAGCGGCTGATCCACGAAACCAGCGGCGAGGAAATCGTGAAACTGATGGTGGGCGGCTGAGTCTCTAGAGATCAGACACGGCGGTGCTCTGCCCTCGCCCACACCACCTTCTGGCCCCCTGGAGGAGCATGAGCCTATCCAAAATTCACATCGACCAGACTGTTCCGCCGCTCATGCTGGGCAGGCGAGGGTGAAGCGCTCGGAGATCAACCGTGCCCTGCGCGAAGGTGAGGCTTTTATCGCGGGCCACGGTTTTCTGCTGCCACCCTTCGCCGCCTGGACGCTGCGCGACTGGGCGCGGCTGGGCGAAGACGGGCGCGAGCTGAAGGAACACGCGCTCGGCTGGGACCTGACCGACTTCGGGCTGGGCGACTACGGGCGTTTCGGGCTGCTGATGTTCACGCTCCGCAACGGCAGCTCGGGCGAGGCGAGAGCTGGCATTGGCCGCACCTACGCCGAGAAGGTCCTGCTGGTGGGAGACGGGCAGGTCACCAAGTTTCACTTTCATCACCGCAAAACCGAGGACATCATCAACCGGGGTGGCGGACAGCTGGAACTGACCCTCTACAACGCCGCCGCAGACGACACGCTCGCAGACACGGCTGTGGTGGTGCAGGTGGACGGCCTGACCCGCACGCTGGAGGCCGGGGGCACGCTGCTGCTCGGCCCCGGCGAGAGCGTCACCCTGCGGCCCCGCCAGTACCACCAGTTCACGGCGCGGGGTGGTACGGTGCTGGCGGGCGAGGTGTCGAGCGTGAACGACGACCACGCCGACAACGTGTTTCTGGAAGCGCTGGGCCGCTTTCCGGTCATCCAGGAGGACGAGGCCCCCTACCGCCTGCTGGTCGGAGACTACCAGCAGGACTGGGGAGAGGCGCGGTGACGCAGCAAGGCGTGACCTCGCCGGACTGTCCCGATTCGCTGAACTTAGAGCAGTTGTCCGAATTCCGGTACGAGAGAACAACCAGGGCGTCCCTCCATTCTCCCACCTGCTCGACTAAATTCACTCCCGTCGGTCAAAAAGAGAACGCCTTTTTGACAAATGCTCTCAACTCGCTGAACTGGCGCTGGGCGGGGCCGGAGGGGAGGAGGGTTCACGCCTTGCTGGGCAGTCAGGGGCGGCATCTCCGGGCAACCGTTCCGTGAAAGCAAGTTCCGTGGAAGCAAATTCAGTGACGTCAGATACAGTGCTGTCAGCTCCGGTGGACGTGATCAGCGTCGGAATCGTGATCGCCGACTGCGTGGCCTGCCCGGTCAGGCGGCTGCCGCTGCCCGGCCAGCTCGCACTGGTCGATGAGATCTCGCTGTTTGTCGGCGGGTCGGCGGCCAACACCGCCGTGGCCCTGGCCCGGCTCGGCCTGCGGGCGGCGGTGGTCGGGCGCGTCGGCACAGACGGCTTCGGAGACTTTCTGCTGACTTCTCTCGGGGCCGAAAGCTGCGACACCCGCTTCCTGCACCGGGGCGCGGCCCCGACCTCGGCCACGCTGGTCAACGTGGACGCGTTGGGCGAGCGCTCGTTTCTGCACGCCATTGGGGCGAACGCCGTGCTGAGCGCCGCCGACGTGCCGCTTGAACAGCTGGCCTCACAGGGTGCCAGGGCGCTTCACGTGGCCGGATACTACGTGCTGCCGGGCCTGGAGCCGGGGCTGCCGGAGCTGCTGGAGCGCGCCTCCCGGCTCGGGCTGCTGACCTCGCTCGACAACGTCTGGAACCCGGACCAAACAGGCAGCTGGGAGCGCATTCACGCCTGCCTGCC
>JANXWI010000080.1 GCA_025351205.1 Deinococcus sp. | reverse complement strand
AGCGCCCCGTTCACGAAGCCCGCCGCTGGCCCCAGCTGGGCAATCGCGCCCTGAAGCTGGGTGCGCAGCGTCTTGAAGGCCGCGCGGCCCTGTCCGGTGTCGGGCAGCCGGAAGCGCACGATCACGCCCACCGGGGTCGTCACATTGCGCTTGGCGAGGTCGAGCAGGTTGGGCGAGATGCGGCCCGCGTCAGCGGAATTCGCGGCCAATAGAGCCGCTGTCAGGGCCAGACCGAGCAAGGAGGGTGCGGTTTTGGTCATGCTGGCAGGCTACTGCTGGCCCCATGACTGACCCTGAGCGTCACCTGAGGAAAGCTTAAGGGCGAGTCAGGGGGGCGTCAGACACCGGGGGGGATAAGACTGGGGGGAGCACGTAGCTCATGGCATGAAGGTATGACCTGGGCAACTCTGTCAGGCCAGGCAACTCGGTCAAGTCTGCCCCCATCCCGGATTCCTGATCGTCCCCACACGCCACAGATCTAAACAGGTTCAATCAGAACAGCTCGTCGAGCAGCGCGTAATACTCCAGCTTTCCGGCGTCCACGAGGCTGCGCCCGTACACGTCCAGAAAGCGTTCGGCCATCTCCGGGCCGATGGTGTGCGTCAGGCTGCGGTGAGCCAGCGCCAGGTCGGCGTGGCGGTCTGCCAGCCCCAGGCGGCCCACGTCGATGAAGCCTGAAAGGTACTCACCGTCCAGCAGCAGGTTGGGCAGGCAGGGATCGCCGTGCGCCACCACGAGGTCCTCAGAGAGGGGGCGGGTGCGGAGCAGTTCGTTCATGACCAGTGCGGCTGTCCAGCCCTGCCGCTCGTCGTCGAAATCGGATTCGTCGATCTGCCCGGCCTCCAGCCGCTCTGTGGCCTGCCGCAGCGTGACGCTCAACGAGGCGTTGAAGGGGCAGTCGCGCGCGGGCAGGGCGTGCAGTTCCCGCAGGGCGCGGGCCAGCAGCTCGGTCACGCGCAGCGGGTGGACCAGCGCGTCCGGGTGGTGCAGCGGCACGCCCGGCAGCCGGGTCACGGCGAGGTATTCGGCGTCCGGCGTGACCTCGTAGCCCACCACCTCCGGCACGGGCAGGCGCCCGGTCAGCCAGCGCAGCCGCAGAAGCTCGGCGTGCAGCGGGCGGGCCAGACCCTGCCGGGCCGCCACCTTCAGCACGAAGCGGCGGCTGCTCCAGACCTGCGCCCCGGACTGGCCGTGTGTGACCGCCTCCCAGCGGGCGGCAGGCAGGACGCGGCGCAGTGGCAGCGGCACCTGTGGCTGGGGCAGGTCTGGAACCGTCATTCAGGCAGTATGCCGCCGCAAAGAACTGTTCGGGGAACTGGACAGACCGACGGCCCGCGTCTGCCGGTCCACCAGGCCCTGCGGCTCAGCCTCAGCCCCGGGTGATCTCGTTGACTCATACGGACTTCCAGAATGTTCCCCATCGGAGCGGCCAAGCGTAGCCTGCGGCCAGGCCCCTGATGGAGGTCCGTTCTGGCCAAGAAGCGACCAAGCGTCCTCATGGGCGCTGTCCTGGTCAAGAAGCGACCAAGCGTCGTCATCGGCGCTGTCCTGGTCAAGAAGCGACCAAGCGTCCTCATGGGGTCAAGCGTGGTCAGCGTCCAAGCGCCTACGGGGGAGGAGTGGCGTGGTCATCCACGTTCTTGGTCAGGACAGCGCCCAGCAGGCGCTTGACCGCTCCGTTTACGACGACAGCTGTTCTGGATAAGACACCGCGCTGCTCTGCCCAAGACGGGCGCTGCTCCGGCCAAAACGCGAATACGGCAAAGGGGTGCCCCTCAGTTCACCCCTCTGGTTTTGCCCTCCCAGAGCGTGTTGCGCAGCACGAACTTCTGAAACTTGCCGCTGGCGGTCTTGGGCAGGTCGTCGAGGTACTCGAAATGTTTGGGCACCTTGAATCCGGCCAGATGCCCACGCACGAACAGGATCAGCTCCTCGGCGCTGGCCTGCTGCCCGGCGTGCAGCGCCACGAACGCGCAGGGCACTTCCCCCCATTTCGGGTCGGGCATGGCGACCACCACCGCCTCGCGCACGGCGGGGTGACGGTACAGCACGCCCTCCACCTCCACGCTGGAAATGTTCTCGCCGCCCGAGATGATCACGTCCTTGTTGCGGTCACGAATCTCGATGCGCCCGTCGAGGTGAACACAGGCCATGTCTCCGGTGTGAAACCAACCGCCCGCGAAGGCCTCCTGCGTGGCCTGCGGGTTCTTGTAATAGCCCAGCATCACGTGGTTGCTCTGCACCATGATCTCGCCCAGCGTCTCGCCGTCGTGGGGAACGGGCCGCATGCGGAGATCCATGACCTCCACCTCTCCGGCGTTGACCATCTCGAAGCCCTGCTTGGCGATCAGCGCGGCCCGCTCGGCAATCGGCAGCGCCCGCTGCTGTGCGCTCAGCTCGGCCACGGTGATCAGTGGGCTGGTTTCAGAGAGGCCATACACCTGCAAGACCGTGAAGCCCAACGCGTCCATGTCGGCGATGATGCGGGCGTGGGGCGGGCTGCCTGCCGTGGCGACCAGCACCGGCTGCCCCGTCACCGTCGAAACCGTGCGGGCAAAGGCCGGGTCGGTGAGCATGCTCAGCACCGTGGGGGCCGCGCACATGTGGGTCACGCCCTGAGTTTCGATGGCCTCGTAGATGTCGCCCGCGCGCACGGCGGGCAGCATCACGTTGGCCGCGCCCATGCCCTGCACCGCCCAGACCCCGCCCCAGCCGTTGACATGGAAATTGGGCAGGGTGTGCAGATACACGCTGTCCATGTTCAGGCCCAGGTACAGCATCACCCCGATGCCGTCCATGTAGGCGTTGCGGTGAGTGAGCATCACGCCTTTTGGGTTACTGGTGGTGCCGGAGGTGAAATTGATGGTGATGGGCGAATCTTCGTCTATGTCCAGCGGAAACGGCAACGGCTCAGCCGACGCCTCGTGCAGCCGGGTCTCGAAGTCCTGGCCTGTGACGCCCTCCCCCATCGCCCAGACCGGAATGCCCAGTTCACGCGCCACCTCCTGCGCCCGGTCCAGCAGCGTCACGTCGCACAGCAGCAGCTTGACGTCCGCGAATTCGAGCTGGAAGCGGTATTCCGGCGCGCTCAGGCGGGTGTTGAGCGGCACCAGCACCGCTCCGGTCCAGGGCACGGCGCTGTAACTGAGCAGGCCCTGGTGGGTGTTGGGCGACAGCACCGCCACGTGGTCGCCGGGCCGGATGCCCGCGCCCCGCAGCGCGTGGGCCAGCCGCCAGATGCGCTCGCCCCACTGGCGGTAAGTGAGGCGCAGGCCCTGATGCACGATGGCCGCGCGTTCCGGGTGCAGCTTAATGGCGCGCCGGACAAAATCCAGCGGCGTGAGTGGCCTTTTCATGACCAACACTTCATGGCGAACACTTCATGGTGGACTCCCGTCAACAGTTTTAAGTTGTCTTGATGTTAACGGGTCTGGCGGCGCGAATACTGCGCCTGCTCACCGGCTGCCGGACTGTTCCTGCACGGGTTCTGCCTGTCGGGGTCCTTCCTGTCGCCCGTTGCGGCGGCAGGAAACTTTGAACGTCCTTCTGAATGCTTCATCCAGCACGAAACACGGGGCGGTTGCAAACACGGGGCGGTTGCTCGGCGGTCCTCGGACGCCCGGCCCTCCCCCCTTCCGTAAGAAGCTGCGCCAGTCAAGGGTGAGGGGGCAAAGGTTACCGGATTCACTCCCATCCTGAACGGTGTAAGGCGTCTCGGCGGGCGTCGTCAATTCCTGCCCGGATCAGTAATGCTGACCGGCCTTCAGCGGCTGCTCGGCGTTCCATTTGCGCGCGTAAGCCTCGATGTCGAACTTGCGCTTCAGGCCGCCCGCGTTCATGTAGCGCACCGTGCCGAAGACCGGGCGGCGCGTCCAGGGGCGGTCATGCAGCCCGAACACCCAGCCGATTCCGGCGTAGCTGTTGGGGTTGCGTCCGTCCTGCTCGTACTTGTCGTTCAGGTACACCAGCGTGGCGTGCGCCTGGGCGGGGTCGGGCGTCCACTCCAGCACCTTCTTGCCCCAGTACATCCGCATGTAGTTGTGCATCCGGCCCGTGAGCATCATCTGGCGCTGGGCGGCGTTCCAGTAGGGGTCGTGGGTGCTGGCGGCCTCCAGCTCGGCGCGGGTGTACAGGTACTCGTGGTCGTCGTGCTGGTGCTCACGTAGGGTCTTCTGTGCCCAGTCGGGCAGCACCGCGAAACTGTCATAGTCCTTGTTGTACCAGCAGAGGTTGAAACTCAGCTCGCGCCGCACGATCAGCTCCTCCAGGAAGGCGGGCGCGCCGGGGCCGCCGTGCGCCTGCACCGCCAGCGCCACCTGAAGCGCGGAAAGGTGACCGTAGTGCAGGTACGCCGAGAGCCGCGACGAACCGTCGAGAGTAGGAATGTTGCGGTCTGCGTCGTAGCGGTCCAGGCGCTTCAGGAAAGCCGTGAGCTGTGCCTGGGCCGCCGCCTCGCCGCCCTCTTCCACGCCCGCTGGCACGCCCTCGACACCGAAACTGGCGATCAGCGCCGCCGGGTCCGCGAGCTGGGCCGGGTCCAGCCGTTTCAGGGCGGAAGGCTGCGGCAGGTCTTGTAGACGGTGCGCCGGGGTCTGCTCCTCACCGGCCACCAGATACTTCTCCAGCGCCCGGTGGATGCGGGGCCGGATGGTGCGGGCCGCGTACTCCTGCTTGACCGAGGTGACCTCCAGCGGCACGATCAGCTCGGACTCGATCTGCGCCAGCGGCAGGTCCGGGTGCAGGCGCTCCAGCTGCGTACTCAGCCAGCCGCGCCACTCGCGCAGGTGACGCAGGTAGGCCCGTTCGGTCACCATCAGGGCCGCGCCTTGGGCCAGGGCCAGGGCCGCCTCGGCGGGGCCGTGTTCGCCGGTCAGCAGGGTCAGCAGGGGCAGCCCCCGCGCCTCCAGGCCCGCGTGAACGTCGCGCAACCCTTCGAGCAGAAACTGGTAGTGGCGGGCGTTGGCGCTGGGGTAGCTGGGCGTCAGGCCGAACACCACCAGCACCGGCAGCCCCAGGCGGTTGGCCTGGGAAACCGCGTAA
>JANXWI010000068.1 GCA_025351205.1 Deinococcus sp. | reverse complement strand
GACGCGCCGAGCTTCGTGTACTTCATCCAGAACCACGACCAGATCGGCAACCGCGCCACCGGAGACCGGCTGCAACAGTTTCCGGGGGTGAGCATGCGGGCGTACCGGGCGGCCAGCCTGCTGCTGCTCACGTTGCCCATGACGCCACTGCTGTTTCAGGGCCAGGAGTGGGCGGCCAGCACGCCGTTCCAGTTCTTTACCGACCACCACGGCGACCTCGGGAAGGCGGTGTCGGAGGGCCGCAAGCGTGAATTCGGCCACTTTGAGAGCTTCGCGGGCGAGGTTCCGGACCCGCAGGAAGTGTCCACCTTCGAGGCCAGTCGCCTGAACTGGCCGGAGCAGGACACGGGCGAACACCTCCAGACGCTGGAACTGTACCGCGCCCTGCTGAAGCTGCGGCGCACCGACCCGGTGCTGAAGGGCAGCCGCCGCGACACCCTGACGGCGGGCCACAGCGGCGAGGTGCTGTGGGTGCGACGTGAAGACGAACACGGCGTGCGGGTCACCCTCTGGAACCTGGGTGCGGCGGTTTTGTGGGCGGAGTTGCGCCTGCCGTTCGAGTTGCCACAGCGCCTGCTGATGCACAGCGAGGAACCGGTTCACGGTGAAAGCCTGGCTGACCTGAGCGAACATCTCGCCAGCCAGCAGGCCGTGCTGCTGGGATCGCCGTGACCGGATGACGTGTCAGCTCCCTCCGGCACGCATTCCGCGCGCCACCTACCGCCTCCAGATGCACCCCGGCTTCACCTTCGCCCACGCCGAGCGGGCGCTGGACTACCTGAAGCGCCTGGGCGTCTCGGACGCCTACCTGTCTCCGATCTGGCAGGCCGCGCCCGGCAGCACTCACGGTTACGACGTGACCGACCACTCGCGCGTGAATACGGAGCTGGGCGGTCTGAGTGGCTTTAACCGCTTTTCGGACGCCCTCAGGGAGCGCGGGCTGGGGTTGCTGCTCGACTTCGTGCCCAACCACATGGGCGTGGGCGGCGGGCACAACGCGTACTGGGAAGACGTGCTGGAACACGGGCAGGCGTCTCGCTACGCGCATTTCTTCGACATCGACTGGGAGCCGCTGAAACGCTCGCTGGCCGGAAAGGTGCTGCTGCCGGTGCTGGGCGACCTGTACGGACGGGTGCTGGAACAGGGGCAGCTGAAGGTGACGCGCTGGGACGGCGCAGAAGAAAAGACAGGCCGTGACGGCAAGTTCTTCATCAGGTACTTCGAGCGCCAGTTTCCGCTCTCGCCGCGCACCCAGTCGGGCCTGCTGCGCCGCGCCTCCGAGCTGTGCAGGCTGAGCGAGGACAATCCGCTGCGGGGAGAGCTGTACTCGCTCGCGGTTCAGGCCGGGCATCTGCCGCGCAGCAGCGGCACCCTGGGCGACGAGGGGCGCACCGAGCGGGCGCGTGAAACTGCCGTGATCGCCCGCAGGCTGCACGCCCTGAGCGGCATGAGTCCGGCCATCCCACGCGCCCTGGACGCCGCCGTGCGCGAGCTGAATGCCGACCCGGAGGCGCTCAACCGATTGATCCGTGAGCAGAACTACCGCCTGAGCTACTGGCGGGTGGCGTCCGAGCAGATCAACTACCGCCGCTTCTTCGACATCAACGACCTGGCCGCGCTGCGGATGGAAGACCCCCGCGTGTTTGCCTGGGCGCACGCCGGGTTGTTCGACCTGGTGGCGCAGGGCCGGGTGGACGGCGTCCGGCTCGACCACACCGACGGGCTGTACGACCCGGCGGGCTATTTCGCAAAGTTGCAGAGCCGGGCTGGGGCAGCTCTGAACAGGGATCGGCCAGTGGGTGACGGGCCTGATGCAGACATGTCCGAGGGTCCAGATGGACCATTGGGTCAGTTGGAGCATCTGGACGGCGCGCCCCCTAAACCCGCCCCCCTGCCCATCTACCCCTCCCTCCCTATCTACGTGGTGGCCGAGAAGATTCTGGAACCCGGCGAGAAGCTGCCGGAAAGCTGGCCCATTCACGGCACCACCGGCTACGATTTTCTGGCGCAGCTGGGCGGCACCTTCGTGTCGGGCGCGCACGAGGACGAGATGACGGCCATCTATCGCCGCTTCACCGGAGACCGTCTGAGCTACGGCGAGACGCTGCTGGGCACCAAGGAGCTGATTCTGCGCGGCAGC
>JANXWI010000047.1 GCA_025351205.1 Deinococcus sp. | reverse complement strand
GTGAGTGCTTTGCTGGAGCGCACCGCGTCCAGGCCGCGTTCTGCCAGTTGCAGGGCGTAGGGCAGCGTCTGGTTGGTCAGCGCGAAGGTGCTGGTGCGCGGCACGGCCCCCGGCATGTTTGCCACGCCGTAGTGAATCACGCCGTCCACGACGTAGGTGGGATCGTCGTGGGTGGTGGCGTGAATGGTCTCCACGCAGCCGCCCTGGTCCACGGCCACGTCCACGATCACGCTGCCTTCCTGCATCAGCGGCAGCATGTCTCTGGTCACGAGGTGCGGAGCCTTCGCGCCCGGTATCAGCACCGCGCCGATCAGCAGGTCGGTGCCGGGCAGCAGCGAGCGCAGATTGGCCTCGCTGCTCATCATGGTGGTCATCCGCCCGAAGAACACGTCGTCGAGGTAGGTCAGGCGGCGGTGAGACACGTCCAGCACCGTGACGTTGGCACCCAGGCCCATCGCCATCTTGGCCGCGTTGGTGCCCACCACGCCGCCGCCCACGATCAGCACGTTCCCGGCCTGCACGCCGGGCACCCCGCCCAGCAGCACGCCGCGCCCGCCCATCGGCTTTTGCAGGTGGTAGGCCCCGGCCTGCACGCTCAGGCGTCCGGCCACCTCGCTCATGGGCGAGAGCAGCGGCAGCGAGCCGTCCTGGTCCTGCACCGTCTCGTAGGCGACGCTGGTGGTGCCCGCCGCGAGCAGCGCCTGCGTCAGCGCCCTGTCGGCGGCCAGATGAAGGTAGGTGAACAGCAGCAGGTCGCTGCGCAGGTACCGGTACTCGGCGGCGACCGGCTCCTTGACCTTGACCACCATTCCAGCGGCCCAGGCGTCCTCGGCGCTGCCCAGCGTGGCCCCCGCGCTCAGGTACTCGGCGTCGGCAATGCCGCTGCCCAGGCCCGCCCCGTGTTCGACCAGCACGCCGTGGCCGCGCCGCACCAGCGTGCCGACCCCGCCGGGCGTGATGGCCACGCGGTTTTCCTTGACCTTGATTTCCTTGGGTAGTCCGATCTGCATGGCTGAGTATCTCCTTGTCAAGCTTTGGCTTTACCGAGTGGAACGAGAGAGGACAGAAGTACGTCTTCTTGGGCAGAACGGACGCCGTACCAAGGCGCCTGCCCGCCTGGCGAGAGTGCAGGGGTGGAGCGCTTTTTGCGGGCAGGCGTGCCCAGCGGTCAAGCGTGGTCAACCGCGCTGCTCTGACCAAGAAGGCGCGTCCGTTCTGCCCAGGAAGCGGAAACCCGAAACGGCAGCCAGGATGTACTTGGCTCCTTGCCGCACCTCCTGTCCAGCGCGGTTGTGTAACCCACATACTAATCTCAGCCGCCATTTTTGGATTGCGTTCTGGCCTGTGTACAGTGGTATTCGGGCAATATTGTTGCGCCAGAGTGCTAGAATAAACCTATTCATGTCAAAGACTGCCGCAGGAAGCACAGGAAGAGAGGTACGGGCCGAACTCGACGAGACAGACCGCAGGATTCTGGGCATCCTGCAACGCGACGCCCGCATTCCCAACACCGAACTGGCCGACGAGGTGGGCCTGACGCCCGCGCCCACGCTGCGGCGGGTGCGCAGACTCGAAGAGGAGGGCGTCATCCGGCGATATGTGGCGCTGCTCGACCCCAAGAAGGTGGGCCGCGACCTGACGGTGTTTGTGGACGTGAGCCTCGACAAGCAGACCAAGCCCGGTTTCGAGACCTTCGCCGAGCAGATGCGCCGCAGCCCCGAGGTGCTGGAATGCTACCTGAGCCTGGGCGAGAGCGACTTCATACTGAAGGTCTGCGTGCCCGACCTTGACGCCTACCAGCGCTTTCTGGTGGACGTGCTGGCGGCCATTCCGGGGGTCCGCAACACCAGCAGCACCATCGTCGTGCGCCAGGAGAAATACACCACCAGCCTGCCGCTGGACAGCACGGACTGAACATGAACGGATGAACTGAACAAAGCTGTCGCCAGATGCCCAGGCGATCAGTGAGGGCCTTGGGTCAGACTTCTTGGGTCGCTCGGCCTGTTTCTCCCTCACCCCCTCCCACGAGGGTAGAGGGAAAAAGAATTTCGTCGGATCGGTTGATGCTGCTTTAAACTGGGGCGTGACCGCCCTGCCCGCCGTTCCGCCGCCCGCAGACCTTCTGACCGCCCTGGGACTGTCCACGGGCGTGCCGCTGCTGCTCAGGGGCGAAGACGAGCAGCGTGAGCTGGGGCGGCGTCTGGCCCTACTCCTGCCGCCCGGAAGCCTGGTATTTCTGGAGGGCGAACTGGGTGCTGGCAAGACCACGCTCGCGCAGGGGCTGGCGGTGGGCCTGGGTTTTTCCGGGTTGGTCAGCAGCCCGACCTACGCCCTGATGCACGGGTACCCGACGCCCCAGGGCACGCTGCTGCACGCCGACGCCTACCGCACCCGGCACGTGCAGGAGCTGTACGAGATGGACCTGGAGCGCCTGATCTCGGAAGCCAGACTGAGCCTGATCGAATGGGGCGAGGCCTTCTACGACGACTTTCCGGCGGCCCTGCTGCTGCGCCTGAGCCACCTGGACGGGCAACCGGAAACGCGCCAGCTGCTGCGGGCGCGTTAAGTACATCCTTGTAAAGCTTTGGCTTTACCGAGTGGAACGAGAGAGGACAGAAATACGTCTTCTTGGGCAGAACGGACGCCGTACCAAGGCGCCTGCCCGCCTGGCGAGAGTGAAGGGGTGGAGCGCTTTTTGCGGACAGGCGTGCCCAGCGGTCAGGCGTGGTCAACCGCGCTGCTCTGACCAAGAAGGCGCGTCCGTTCTGCCCAGGAAGCGGAAACCCGAAACGGCAGCCAGGACGTAACTTAAGGCAGAACTGGTCTGGTGCGGCTCTCAGCGTCCGGTGGCCGACATCGGGGCCGGGCGCAGGCGGCGGCGCATGCCCTCGGCGTATTCTCCGAATTCCTGTAGCAGCCCGGGCACGTCGCTGCGCAGGTAGTACTGACCGTTCGGCAGCGGCGTCAGGGCCAGGAAGGGCGGGCGGCTGAGCGTTTCCAGAATGCTCTGCAACTCGGCGGTGTTGACGCCGCTGCCGAGCCTTTCGGCCAGCCGGGGCAGCGACACCAGACTGTGTGCGGGCTGCTGGGCCAGCGTCAGCAGCACGTGCGAAAAACTGCCGCGCTGGGCAAGGTAGGCGCTGACCAGTTCGGCCACGCTGTCCACGCTCTCCTGGTCGAAGGACCCGGTGTTCCAGTAGCCGCGCAGGTCGATGGGGGTCAGCGGGGCCAGCCGGGCGTGTTCCAGCAGCGCGGCCAGGGCGGCGTGCGTGAAGCGCGGAATGCCCTGTGGGCGCTCGGTTTCGGGCGTGAGCAGGGCCATGTAGTCGCAGCTCTCGTTCCAGGCCGGGGTGCTCAGTGCCCGGGGCGTGGTGGCGATCAGCACGCTGTAACCGTGGGGTCCCAGATCGGCCCGCAGCCGCACCACGCCGTGCCCCAGGTGTTCGCAGCCGTAGCCGGTGAGCCGGGCCAGCGCCGCGAGCTGATCCTCGGCGGTCTGAACCGTGCTGTCTTGGACCGTGCTGGCTTGGGCCGTGTCGGCCTGTGCAGGCGCGCCCACAGAGCTTTTCGCCTGAGCCGGATGAACCTGGGTTGCCCCGACCTGAACAGCACCGACCTGCGCTGAACTGTGCGGCGCCGACCCAGCGGGAGCCGCGCCAGTCGGGACGGTGCGGGACTGAGCTGTGTTTGACTGAACCATGTTTGACTGAACCGTGTCCGTCTCACCAGCGCTCACCCGGTCCGGAGCCTGGACAGCGGCCTGCGTAGAAACCTGTACGGCAGAAGTCTGGGCAGAGGCCCCAGATGCCGGGCTGGACTGTGCTGGGCTGGACTGTGCCGGGCCAGACTGTACTGCGCCGGGCTGGGCCGGAAAGTTGAACTGGATGGGGGAGTGGGTGTTCAGCGAGGCGGGGCGCTGCTGCATCCGGGCGGTCAGGGCGCTGAGCGGCCCAACCCTGGCCTGGCTGATACTGGACTGGCTGACGCTGCCCTGGACACTGCCAGGCTGCGCTGAGCCAGGCTGCGCCGAGCCGGAGTGGGCTGAACCGAAGTGGGCTGGCGGCGCGTCTGCTTCACGGTCTAAAGTCGCGCCGGGAAGCGCGGAGGGCGCGGGGATGCCCGTCGGCGCACTGGCTGGTTTATTTTTATTCAAGACGGGGGCTGATTCTTTCCCGGGTACGGCGGTGGACGGCAGGTCGGCGGGCGAGAGCGCCGCGACCTTGCCGGAACGCGTCAGAGTCAGCGGTGCCTGAACGTCCAGAGGGCCGACGGGCTGGACGTTGCCGCCCTGCAAAGCGCCGCGACCTTCCGGCGTCACGCGCTCCATTCTTACCTCGCGCACGTGGGGCGTGGCGTGAATCACCACGCGCTTCTCAGTGACCGCCTTCTCGCCGAACAGCGGGGCCGGGCGGTCCGCGCCGGTCTGGGGACGGGCGTGCGGCTTGACCACGCAGGCCACCGTGTACTCGCGCTCGGCGCTGCGAGTGATGAGCAGCACGTCGTTGACACCCATGTTGTGGGCGCGGTACAGCTCGCCCAGGCCGGTCAGCAGGCCGCGCCCAGCGTCGATGGTGACCGGAAAACGCTCGCCCCGGCTGTCTTGCAGCAGCAGCGGCCCGTCCTGTGGAAAGAGGGGTTGCAGATATTTCAGCAGGCTCAGGCTGCCTTCGGCGAGACAGGGCCGCGTGATGATGTACCGTACCGCCGCTTCCGTGACGCCCTCTGCCCGTGTCTGATCTGCCGCGTCCATCAACTGTGTCCCCCGTGGTCTGGTCAGGATTTCCGTCCGGGCTGGAAACCGCTGCTGCTGTCTGAAACGTTCGGCACTGAAGCCCGTGGCATATCAATTCTGGCCCTGAACACCAACGTCCGCGAATACTCAGGGAAAGAGCCTGTTCTGTAAAGGGTGATGATGAATCTGATTCTGAAGCCGTTTTTCTGAACTTCCTGAGTGCTGGACGCGGGACTGAGGATACAGAACCCGCTCAACACCATGAGGCTTACCGAATGACACAGCCTACAGCATAGAAAGGCACAGGGGTCTGACATCGGAAGAAGATATATGTTTCAGACAGATAAATACTCGCCAATTCTTTTTTTGGCATAAATGGAAGAACGGAGGTTGATGGAACAGTGCCGTCCTGAAGAAATGGAGTTCAGGACTAAGCTGCGTTTCAGGGCAACAGGGGCCGTCATCTGCCCCACGTTGATCGGTCCTATAGTGGCCTGGAGGTTCTGTCCGGGCGAACAGACGTTGTCTGAACAGCTGGGGGCTGCCTTCACCATCAGGGGTCTTGAACAGGAGCGGGGGCGGGCGATGTGCGGCGCGTAGGAAATGTGCGGAGGGCCTGTGGGCGCGGAATGACAGTGGGCGCGGAATGATTGGGGGCGCGGAATGACAGTGGGCGGGCTGCTCGGAACGGTGGGGATACGCGACATTCTGGACGTGCTGCTGGTGGCGGCGGTGATCTACCAGGGCTACCTGCTGGTCAACGGCACCCGGGCCGTGAACGTGGTGCGCGGCGTGCTGATTTTCGCGGCCATCTGGCTGCTCAGTTCGCTCACCAACCTCTCGGCCCTGAGCTACCTGCTGGGCCGGGCCGGAACCGTGGGCCTGTTCGCGCTGGTGGTGGTGTTTCAACCGGAGCTGCGCGGGGCGCTGGAACGCCTGGGCCGCCCGCGCAGCCGTGACGCGGGCCGGGGCGGGGCGGCCCTGCTCGACCTGTCACGGGCCGCCGAGCGCATGGCCGAGCGCCGCACCGGGGCACTGATCGCCATCGAGCGCCTGACGCCGCTGGGAGAGTACGCCCGCAGTGGGGTGCTGCTGGACGCCCAGATCAGCGCGCCGTTTCTGGAGGCGCTGTTTGCCCACAACGCCCCACTGCACGACGGCGGCGTGATCGTGCAGCGAGACCGGGTGGTGGCCGCCGCCTGCCTCTTTCCGCTCCAGGCCAGCGACGGCACCTATCGGAGGTACGGCACCCGCCACCGCGCGGCGCTGGGCCTGTCTGAGCTGACCGACGCCGTGGTCCTGGTGGTGAGCGAGGAGCGGGGCAGCGTCCGGCTGGCGGTCCAGGGCCGCCTGGGGCCGGAGTTGAGCACCAGCGAACTGCGTGACCGCCTGCGCGAACTGGTCTACGAGGAGACCCTGTGAGGTTGGGAATGGGCAGGAGAGAGCAGTCGAAAACAGCAATGTATGAGCCGAGAAGATGGATTTACACATCCCAAACCTGTAATTCGGAAGCTTACGACTCGGTGACGTCTCGAA
>JANXWI010000038.1 GCA_025351205.1 Deinococcus sp. | reverse complement strand
TCCCTGGTGTGTGAAGCGCAAAGTCTCAGGAGGCTTCCGATCTGAGGAAGGTGGCCAGCACTTCGCCCGAATCCGGAGCTACATCTCGACCTGCCACAAGCAAGGATTGAATGTCTGGCATGGACTCGTTAGCATTTTTCGCGGTGACGTCATTATGCCTGACTTCACCCGCTGAGCAGTTACGAAGCGTCAGCGTAACGGCTGCTCTTCGCCCGCAGCACAACGGCGACCCCGACTCAGAAGAGTTGTCAGACCAGGGCCGCAGAGACGACAGCCTTGCAGGGCGCCGCATTCAAAAAGCGGCGGCCACACTGCTGGAACTGACACCGAATCGCCCGTCCAGCCCGGTCTCCGGCCACCCCTCCGGCAGCCCGCGCCCTTGCAACCTACCTTCATTTACGCCACCATGTTCACATGTCCCAACCTGCTGCTCGCCTGAGCGACCCTGGAACCCACGCGGGCGTCACCACCACGGGCGCGGCCACCGTGCTGATCGTCGGCCTGCCTGCGGCCCGCACCGCCGATGCCCACCCCGAGCCGTTTCATGGTCCCCAGGTGATCGTGGGCGGCTCGGGCACCGTGATGATTGAGGGCAAACCAGCAGCCAGGGCCGGTGACATGGTGAGCTGCGCGGCTCAGTTGCTCCCAGGTCAGTTCACCGTCCTCATCGGCTCTTGAACGTGGCTGTCCTATGACGGATTTTCTGTGATCGGGGCCATTCATGAGGCGCTGCGGGCCATGCTGTACGGCGACGGCAAGGTTCCGCCCGGCGAGATCGACGTGACCTTCGCCATTCCGACCCGCGACTGGTCGGCCACCATCAGCCGGCCCACCATCAACTTTTATCTCTACGACATCAGCGAGAACATCAAGATGCGTGACAGCGCCATGACACGGACCCGAGGCTCGACCACCGAGGTCCAGCGGCTGCGTCCGCGTCACATCGACCTGAAGTACGTGGTCACGGTTCATTTCAAGTCCCAGCTGGCCGAACTCGAACAGCAGGAATGGGAGGTGCTCTGGCGGGTGCTGGCGACGCTGATGCGCAACGGCAACTGGCCGAGCAGCATGGTTCCGCAGGAGGCGCTCGCCCTGGACAGCGAACTGCAAGCGTATGTGGCCTATCCCGAAGGCGCGCCGCGTCAGGGAGAAATCTGGACCACGCTGGGCACCTCGCCGCGCCCCAGCCTGCATTACGTCCTGACCGCGCCCCTGGACCTGAACATCGAGTACCTGAAAACCCTGGTGGTCGAACTCCGGGTGGGGCTTTCGGACATGTCCAGCGGGCAGCAGACCAACCTCCCGACCCGCTACGGCTGGACCCTGCTCGGCCCGGCCAAGGAGCCGCTGGCGGGGGCCGAGGTGCGCGTCCCGGAGGTGCCAGGCTTCAGCCTGAGCGCCGAGAACGGCGTGTTCACCACCCAGCTTCCGCACGCCGAGGTCACGCAGCTGATGGTGCGGCCAGCCGGAGCGGCGGAATGGAGGCTGGTGTCCGTGGTGCCCGGCAGCTACGACGTGGTGCTGCCCAGTGCTGAAGCGAACGGTGCTGAAACGGGCGGCAGCGACGCTGGCAGCACCGACGCGGGCGCGCCCATCAGGCCGGGCAGCGGCCCCACTGGCAAGCGTGCCTGAACGTGGGCCACAGCACGCCGGATCAGCCCACGGACCCTACAGCGAACAGTCGGCGTATGGACAGCACGTGACCGTTTCAGAACTGCTACCGCCGCGCCGCACAGCTGCATGTACTCACCGGGCACACGCTCGCTGGGCGCCCGCTCACTGGGCACGGCGCATACTCGCGCTGATGCTGTGCGGCAACGTCCTGCTGCCAGCCGCTGCTGCCCCCCAGCAGGCCTGCACGCTGCCCATCAGCCCGCCGCCCGACCAGACCCGGGTGGTGTTTCTGCTCGACACCTCCGGCTCGATGGAAGGCCGGGGCAACAGCGTGGCCAACATCTTTCCCAAGGTGAAAGGGGCCATGCTGCGCGGAATGCGGGCCAACACCGCCCCAGGCTCGGTGGAACTGCTGACCTTCGACCAGGGGCCGCAGAAACGCTCCAGCTTCGCCTGGCCCGCCGAGCGCGCAACCTTCGAGCGCACGGTGAACACCCTGTCGGCCCCCGGAGCCAACACCTGGTTGTACAGCAGTATGGAGGCCCTGTTTTCGGGCCTGGAAAAACAGGACCAGGCGGCCACCACGGTGTACGTCGTCACCGACGGGCTGGACAACAATCCGAGCAAGGCGGCCACCATCGACACGGCGCTCAGCGTGTTCGACGGGCTGCGTGGCCCGCTCGACAAACTGTACTACGTGGCGCTGGGACAGCGGATTCCCCCTGACATCAGGGCCACCTTCGCCAAGACGACCTTTGCCAGGGCCATCGAGCTGCCCGCCGGACAGACGCCCGACTTCACGGCGGTGGCCCTCACGCCCGGCGTGGTCACGGTGGGCGCGGACGGCAGCTTCCCGTTCCAGCATCCGCAGAACGCGGCCCTGACCCTGGAATCGGGCACCATCGGCGGCGCGGCGGTCAGCGTCAGAGCGCCCCAGGAGGCCGGCAAGCGGGTGAATCTGGACATCCGTGGCACGGTTCCGGCGAGCAGCGTGGGCTACATGTGCGCGCGGATCGGCGGCGTACAGCAGAACGTGCTGCTGCGCTTCGGCTTCGACACGCCGCCGCCGGGAAACGTCCCCGCCTTGCCCGTCGATGTGCTGGGCACGCTGCTGCTGCTCAACCCGGAGGCCAACCTGACCTTGCAGCGCGGGCAGAGCGCCGTGCTGGAATACAAGGCGGTCAACGGGCCGGTCACCGTGGAGCTGGCCAGCGTGCCCGGCGTGCTCCGGGCCGCCCTGCCCGACCAGACGGTCAGCCTGCTGGAAGGCGAACGGGTCAGGCTGAGCGTGACCGACCAGGGCCTGGCCAACGGGCAGCAGGCCGCCCCCACTCTGCGCCTGAACGACAGCGCCCTGTATGCCGTACCGAAGGTGACTGGCAGGGTGGTGCGGCCCTTTCCCTGGTGGTGGCCGCTGCTCGGGCTGGTGCTGCTCGCCCTGGCGCTGCTGCTGCTGAGCAGGGCGCGGCGCATCTTCACCCCCTACGCGCTGTCGGTCACACCCCGCATGAGCGTGGTGCTGCACGAACGCCCGCAGCCGGCGCAGGCGGGTCAGGGTCCGGCACCCCGGCAGCGGCCTGCACGGCGCAAGAGTCGCTGGCTCAGGCAGGACACCACCGACATCGGCGACGCCTTTACAGAACCCAGGCTGCGCGGGCTGACGCTGGCAAAGTACCGCCCGGAGATCAGGCCCGAAGACGAGATCCTGCTCGACAACAGCAACGTCGGCAGCCTGCGTGCCTACAGCGCCCAGCGCTCGGTCCGCGCCGCCCGCCTGGAGGGGCAGCCCAGCACCCTGCGGCTGCACAAGGACGGGCAGACGGACGACCAGGGCAACGCCGCCGTGTTTCTGGCGCTTCAGGAGACGCTGGAGCCTGGTCAGCTGTACATCTTTACCGATTACGTCGCGCCGCCGGTGCGGGTCCGGCCACCCATGCCGCTGCCCGACCCACCCGCCGAGGTGATCGTGACGCTGCTGAGCGGCACAGACATGCAGGAGTTCGAGCTGCCGCTGGGAGACGTGGACCTGGCCGACGTGTTCAGCAACGAACACCTGCGCGGCCTGGTGGTGTGCCGCGAGCCGGGCCTGCTGCGCCTGCGCGCGCTGGAAACGGATACGCGCCTGCGTCACATCAGCCGCGAATTCCGGGCCGGTGAGGCGCTGCCGCTGTCGGTGATGCTGGACGTGACCACGGGGCGAAGTGTAAGCGACGTCAATCCTGCTGTGAGCGCCGCCTACCAGCTGCGCATCCGCAGCAAGACCTCGGCGGAACGCTATGGTCGGTGACTCGGTGACGGTCTGTGACTCGGCTATGGTCGGTGACTCGGTCGGGGGCTGAATGCGGGGCTGTTCCGGCAGCCTTTCTGTTCCCGCAGCGCATGGAAGGCACAGCTGCAATCTCTGTACTCGGACCAATATTGTTCTGACTCCAGGATCATTGCCAGAGTAACCGCAACCGGCTGAACCCGCTGGCCCGCACCGGTGCCAGAAACGATTTTCTGCCGCCAGGAGACAGGTTTCATCCGCCGGCCACAATGTGAGACAGCCTGATGTTAAATCATATCTGCCTCACGTAAAGTTCACCTGTTCAGCAAGCTGGAACACCTTTGCACACATCGGGGGACCCCCCCCACCACACATTGTGAAAAATCTTTGAATCTATTGGTTATACTCAGGGCCTGCGTGATCCAGTGCCGCGCCGAAGTTCTTCCCGAGATCTGCCGTTCAACGCCGAACCCGACCAAGCCGAAGTCCATCCAAGAGGTGAAAGACTCATGCCCGAATACCTGTCTCCAGGCGTCTATGTCGAGGAAACCTCAGCTGGTGCCCGTCCCATCGAGGGAATCGGAACCACCACGGCAGCCTTCATCGGCTTCGCGCCCTCGGGTCCAGCCAACACGCCGGTGTTTATCGGCAACTGGACGCAGTACATCCAGACCTTCGGAACCAAGGAAGCGGACGGCAGCTACTCGCCGCACATGCCCGGCACCTATCTGTCGCACTCGGTCTACGGCTATTTCAACAACGGCGGCACGCGCTGTTACGTGACCCGGCTCGTCCCGCCCAGTGACTCCAGCGGCAAGACCGTCAACATGCCCAAGACCTTGCAGCTTCCCACACGCGCTTCAAAGGCCATCGCCTCGCTGACCGTGGGGGTCAAGGGTTCGCCGAGCAGCGACGTTCACATCGACATTCAGCCCGCCGTGCCCACCGAGCAGGAACCCAATCCTGCCGACGGGGTGTTCACCCTCAAGGTGCGCCTGGACAGCAACGAGGAGACCTTCGAGAACGTCTCGATGGCCAAAAAGCACCCGCGCAACGTGGTCGAGGTGGTCAACCAGCAGAGCCAGATCATCGAGATCACCGAGCAGAGCACTGTCGGGGCGCTGGCCGAGCGTCTGCCGGAGTTCGGCAGTTCGGTGATCCACTCGGGGTTCGCGCCGACCAACGGCAACCTGTCGCTCAAGAGCAACCACTTCGTGGGCGACGCCGACAGCCGTTCGGGCATCGACGGCCTGGAGATCGCCGAAGACGTGTCGATGATCTGTGTTCCGGACCTGATGAGCGCCTATCAGAACGGTCTGATCGACGAAGACGGCGTCAAGACGGTGCAGCGCGCCATGATCGACCACTGTGAGCGCTCCCACAACCGCATCGCCATTCTGGACCCGCTGCCAGACATGACGCCCCAGCAGGTCAAGCGCTGGCGTGAACACGAGAGCAACTTCGACTCGTCGTACGCGGCGCTGTATTACCCCTGGATGAAGATCAACGGTCCTGAGGGCAAGCCGATCCTGATTCCGCCCAGCGGCCTGATGGCTGGAATCTACGCCCGCACCGACGTGGAGCGCGGCGTTCATAAGGCCCCGGCCAACGAG
>JANXWI010000033.1 GCA_025351205.1 Deinococcus sp. | reverse complement strand
GCCCACTCCGGGCGGGCAACCCAGGCCACCGGGCGGCTCCTGAACACGCGCCCTGACCGCATCTGAAGATGGGAAAACGGCCATTTTGCGGCCAATTTGTACATCAAAATACTTTGTATACTTGCGGTCATGACCTCTCCGTCTCCGCGTCCTGAACCCCGCACATCAGCCTTCCGGCGCTGGCTGCTGGAGGGCACCGCGCCCACGGCGGCCCCGCCGCCCGAACAGGAAGGGTTTTATATCGAGGAGCGGGCGGTACAGGCCCGGCACCTGACCCATCCGTGGTGGAAGGTGATGTGCCTGACCGGCGTGGACTACTTTTCCACGCTGGGTTACCAGCCGGGCATCGCCGCGCTCTACGCCGGGGCGCTCTCGCCGTTTGCCACGCTGGTGCTGGTGATGGTCACGCTCTTCGGGGCGCTGCCGATGTACCGCCGGGTGGCGCAGGAAAGCCCCCACGGCGACGGCAGCATCAGCATGCTGGAGCGGCTGCTGAGCTTCTGGCCCAGCAAGCTGCTGGTGTTGATCCTGATCGGTTTCGTGGCCACGGGCTTTGTGATCACCATCACGCTGTCGGCTGCCGACGCGGCGGAGCACCTGATCCAGAACCCGTTCCTGAAAAGCACGCTCGGCAGTCAGCAGATTCTGGTCACGGTGATCCTGATCGCCCTGCTCGGGGCGGTTTTTTTGCGGGGCTTCAAGGAGGCCATCGGCATCGCGGTGGTGCTGGTGATCGTGTACCTGGGCCTCTCGGCGGTGGTGATCGGCAAGGGGCTGACCCTGGTGGCGGCCAATCCGCAGGTGTTCAGCGACTGGTTTTCGCTGCTGGGCCGCAGCTACGCCAGCCCGCTGGCCTTGATCGGCGCGGCGCTGCTGGTGTTTCCCAAACTGGCGCTGGGCCTGTCGGGATTCGAGACCGGCGTGGTGGTGATGCCGCTGGTGCAGGGGAACCGGGGCGACACCGAGCAGCAGCCCAAAGGAAGGATTCGCAACGGCAAGAAGCTGCTGGCCACCGCCGCGCTGATCATGAGCGTGTTTCTGATGGCGAGCAGTCTGGTGACCACGCTGCTCATTCCGGCGTCGGCGTTCTGGCCGGAGACCACCACCACGCGGGCCGTGAACGCCCAGGACCTGAAGGCCGGAACGGTGCGCGTGAACATCGACCTCGGCAACCAGATGGGGCCAAAGCAGATCTATCAGCTGGCCCTGCCTGCCGGAGCGGCGGGCAACTTCACGGTCAACGCCCAGACGGCGGGCACGACGGTTCCGCTGGCTGTGAGCGTGGATACCGCTGCGGGCACGCCGGTGGTGGTGGTGGTCAAGCCCAAGGGCGACGCCAACGGGCGGGCGCTGGCGAAACTGGCCCACGACCAGCTGGGCGAGGTGTTCGGCACCGTCTACGACGCCAGCACCATCGCCATCCTGTGGTTCGCGGGGGCCAGCGCCATGGCGGGCCTGCTGAACATCCTGCCGCGCTACCTGCCCAGGTACGGCATGGCCCCGGACTGGACCCGCGCCAACCGCCCGCTGGTGCTGGTGTTCATGGCCATCTCGCTGGTTGTCACGCTGGCCTTCCGCGCCAACGTGGACGCCCAGGCGAGCGCCTACGCCACGGGCGTGCTGGCCCTGATGACCAGCGCGGCGGTGGCCGTCGCCATTTCCGCCTTCCGGCACGGCGAGCGCAACCTGGGCATCGGGTTCACCGTCACCAGCCTGGTGTTCATCTACACCATCACGGTGACCATTCTGGGCAGCCCCGAGGGCCTGTACATCGCGCTGCTGTTCATCGCCACCATTCTGGCGGTCAGCATCGGCTCGCGGGTCACGCGCTCGTTCGAGCTGCGGGTGTCGAGCGTGGAACTGGCCGACTCGGCGCGCACCATGCTCAAGGAATTCCCGATCAGGCCGCTGCGCTTCGTGGCCCACGACCCCGACAACACCACGCTGCCCGAGTACCACCTCAAGGAAATCCGCGCCCGCCAGATGGCGCACCTGCCCGACGCCGACCCCTTCCTGTTTCTGGAGGTGGAAATAGACGACGCCAGCGAGTTCAGCGACGTGGTCGAGGTGTCGGGGCATCAGGTGGGCGACTACCGGATTCTGCGGGCCAGAGGGTCGAGCGTGCCCAACACCATCGCCGCGCTGCTGATGCACCTGCGCGGCAAGGGCACGCCGCCCCAGGTGTACTTCGAGTGGAGCGAGGACGGGCCGATGGCGGCGGCCTTCCGCTTCCTGCTGGCCGGAGAAGGGGACGTGCCGCCGCTGACCCACGAGATTCTGCGCCGGGCCGAGCCGGACAAGGACCGCCGCCCGATTGTGCACGTGGGCGGCTGAAGGTCAGGCAATGACTGGGATGAGCTTGATTTCATCTCTCCAAGTTTCGGGCCGCATGATCTGAAATGTTGTACCAGAAGGAACCACGAGGCGTTGAGGTCGCCAGTTTAGCCAGTCTATGCTGTCATACGACGCCTGCTCGTCTGACAGCAGCTCCAGCAAGAGACCCAGCTTCGTGTGATTGATCCATGTATCAAACTGCCGACCCAGAAATACTTCCAAGTGTTCGACCACCATTTCAAACGACCCATAGTCACCTGTCAGGAATGCCTGGGTGAATTGACTGTCATCTAAATTAAGTTCGGGTTTGTGCAGGAGATATATCAGCCCTACCGACCACTGTTCTCTGTAAAAAAAGATGATGGTGGCTCTGGGTGTACAGGTGTCCACATCAAATCGCAGATCGATACAGATGCTCCCTGTTCGGTGTCCGGCATACCTGAACAACTCTTCTCGGTTCACCCGAACAGGTCGCCCAGACCGCCACTTCTGACCTGCTCCATCAGCTGTTGCCGCTGTCGTCGCTTCTCAGTCCGGCGTGTTCCTCGTAAGGCTGCACCACCACGAAGCCGTCGCCCTGAAACACCATCTGGAGGGTTTCGCCGCCGCCGCGCCCCAGAAAACTGCGGAGGTTGGCGTCGAGCCTGATCTGAGGCTGTAAATTCTCGCTCCAGGCAACGGTGGCGTTGGGGTCGGTGTAGATGGGCGTCTGCGGCGTGACCCGCAGCGTGAGCGGCGTGCCGTGGCTGAGGACGGCGACCATGCCCTGCCCGCGCAGCTTGACGCTGAACAGCCCGCCAGACGCCATGCCCGCCACGCGCCTGTGCATGGTGACGTCGTGGCTGACCGTGTCCTCGAAGGCCAGCAGGTCGTTGCCGTTCACGTTCAGCCCGTCGCCACTCAGGCGCAGAACAGTAATTTCCTTGCCCTGGTCGGCGAGGTAGCACACGCCCTGGCCCTCGATCTTGGCGAGCGGCTCCATCTCGCTGCTCACGGCCCGTATCAGCGCCTTCATGACGCCGCCTTCCAGCAGGCCCTCGCGCTTGAACGTCAGGCTGCCCTTGTAGGCCACCATCGCGCCCAGCTTGCTCCAGATGCGGCCCCGCGCGCCCTGCGGCCCCCCGACCTTGACCTCCAGCATCTTGGGACTTTCCAGCTCGAACACGTCGCCGGGGTTGTCGCGCTCGGCGGTGCCCTGCACAAAGTCTTGAAGGCTCTTGGTGGGCGTCTGATCTGCCTGAAGTTGGTCTGCCTGGGTCTGGTCAGCGCGGGTCATGCCACAGTTTACGACGGGTTCTGGATCAGGTCTTCAACACTGGGCCAGCAGCAGTCCGTGCCGGTCACGCAGCTCGTAACCGCCGCGCCCCCGCGTTTCCAGCCAGTGCAGCAGTTCCAGCAGGTCGTCGCCCTGGCGCAGCACCTCGGGGTCGCCCACCTCGCGCAGCTGATACAGGGCGGTGACGCTCGGCTCCCAGCGGCCACCGCCGTCTTCCTTGACAAAAGCCCGTGACATACATTCAGGTTAGAGCCGACCCATGCGCGCCGGATGGGCAGAAAGTAAACGCAAGCGGGTATTGTGGGCCATGATTCGCAACCCGTTTCAGAG
>JANXWI010000073.1 GCA_025351205.1 Deinococcus sp. | reverse complement strand
TGGGCCACGATGTCTTCCAGCAGTTCACCCAGTGTCGAGTCGTTCAGTTCGGCCAGTGCCTTGAGCACCTTGACCATGCGCTTCTCGACCCGGACGCCGAGTTGAACCCGTTCGATCACTGCACTACCCAACTGTTTTTCTGACATTAGATTATTCTCCCTCCTGCATATTGCTACCAAGGTAACTAGGTAACAAGCGATTGTCAACCCCATCTGTGTTTACTCTCCCTCGGTTAATGGACATCTCCTGCTACCCTACCCAGATGACGCCCGGTTTCTACGCCTCCCGACTCTCCCGCCCCGGCGCGGTGCTGGCCCCGATGGCGGGCTACTCCGACGCCCCGATGCGCCTCCTGGCTGCCGAGCAGGGCGCACTCTGGACGGTGTCCGAGATGATCAGCGCGCGCGGGCTGGTGCTGGGCAACGAGGGGCCGGACCTGAGCATCGGGCGGCCCTACGCGGGCGAGGAACACCGGGTGGTGCAGCTGTACGGCGCGGAGCCGGACATTCTGGCCGAGGGGTCGCGGCGCGCTCTGGACTGGTTCGGGGCCGCCGCCATCGACCTGAACATGGGCTGCCCGGTGCCCAAAATTAAAGGTAAGGGCGGGGCCTGCCTGCTGCTCACGCCCGAGGTGGCCTACGCGCTGCTGAGCGCCATGAAGGAAGCCGTGCCGGTGGACGTGAGCGCCAAGATTCGGCTGGGCTATGACCGGGTGCGGGCCGTAGAAGTCGCGCAGGGCCTGGAAGCCGCCGGGGCCGCCCTCATCACGGTCCACGGGCGCACCAGCGTTCAGCGCTACACGGGGCAGGCCGACTGGGAAGCGATTGCCCAGGTGGCGCAGGCCGTGAAGATTCCCGTGGTGGGCAGCGGCGATATTACCGACCTGCCGACCCTCCAATTGCGTCAGCGCAGCGGCGTGGATGCCGTGATGGTGGGCCGGGGCGCGGTGGGCAACCCCTGGCTGTTCGCGCACGCCGCCGGGCGCACCCACACCGAGCCAGACGACGCCCTGCGGGCACAGGCGGCCATGCGGCACGCCACACTGAACGCCGGCTGGTACGGCGAACGGCGCGGCCTGCTCCAGATGCGCAAGGTGTTGCCCCGGTACTTTGCCCACAGGCCCGAGTGGCGGGAGAGATTGGTGCAGTACGGCGCGCTGGACGAGGTGCGGCGCGGCCTGGAACAGCTGACCGGCACAACACTGGACCCGGACCAGGAATATCTGGCCGCGCCGCCCGCTCCAGGGACGTATAGTGAGAGCAGGCTATGAATGTTCCCGACTACTACGATTACCTGCGCGCCGCCCGTGAGCAGCTCTGGAATTTTCTGCGCGCCCTGCCCGCCGAGGATCTAGACCGTGACCTGATCCAGGGCGAGCGCTTTCACAACATCAAGGACCTGTTGCTGCACGTCGTGGACGTGGAAGACCACTGGGTCCACGGTGTGGCGCGCGGCGTGCGCGGCTACCACACCCAGGACTATACCCACGAGTGGCGCATTCCCAACGCTCGGCAGTACGACCTGAACTGGATTCTGAGTTATGGCCGCAGCGTGCAGGCCGAGACCCTGAACTTTCTGGAGAGCAGCCCCGATCTGGACGCCCAGGTGGCGCTGATTCAGGACGACCCGGAGGTCAGCACGGTGTCGCTCGACCAGCTGATGTGGAACGTCATGACCCATGAGGTGCGCCACACCGCCCAGATCGCCCTCTTGATCCGGATGCTGGGCCACACGCCGCCGTGGCTGGACTATCTGCGCTTCGCCCGGCCTCACGCGCTGGCGTAGTCCGTCACAGGACGGGAAACAGCGTCCAGCAGGCAATCTGGCCGCTCTTTTCATGCCCGCGCGCGTGCTAGCCTCCGGGCATGTTGAGCGTCGTTTTTTTCGCCCGTCTGAAGCGTGAAGCGGGACTGGAGCAGGCCGAGTTCCCGCTGCCCAGCCCGCCCACCGTCCGCGCCCTGGCTGCCGAGGTCGAGGCACGGCACGGCCTGAGCCTGAAAGGCTGCATGGTGGCGGTGAACGAGCAGTACGCCGACCCCGAGCAGACCCTGACAGACGGCGACGAGGTGGCCTTTCTGCCCCCGGTGGCGGGCGGTTCGGGCACCGATTTTTTTCAGGTCACCGAGGCACAGCTGCACCTGGAAACGGCCAGCGGCTTTCTGGTGCGGCCCGAGTACGGCGCGCAGGCGTACTTCGTGGGCACGGTGCGCTCGCCCAATCTGGGCAGGGTGGTCGAGTACATCGAGTACGAGGGCTACGCGCCGATGGCCGAGAAGGTGATGCGGGAGGCCGCCGAGCTGGCCCGGGCGAAGCACGGCGAGCTGGGCGTCTACGTGCAGCACCGCACCGGCAGGCTCACGCCGGGGCAGGTCAGCATCCTGATCGGGGTGGGCAGCCCGCACCGCCGCGCCGCGCTGGAGGCCTGCGACTTTCTGATCGAGCACCTGAAAGTGGTGCTGCCCGTCTGGAAGCTGGAGGGCGACGAGGACGGCGAACACTGGGTCAAGGGTCAGGCGGGAAGCGAAACGCTGTAGGACAACCGGGGTGAGCCATCTGGCGCAGGCGCGTGCGAGATAACCCCTCTATGCTGCTGCACATGCTTCACGCCCAGGTGCTCGGCCAACCGGCCCACGACAACGCGCTGCTCATCACCGCCACCAGCGGCCAGAGCCACACGAAACTGCTGCTCGACTGCGGCGAGAACGTGCTCGCTGGCCTGCCGCTGTCTGAAATCGCCGACATCGACCACCTGCTGTTCTCGCACTTCCACATGGACCACGTCAGCGGCTTCGACGCCTTCTTCCGCATCAACTTCGAGCGCACCAACCGCGAGAACCACCTCTGGGGGCCGCCCGGCAGCATTGCGGTGCTGGGTCACCGGCTTCAGGGCTACTGGTGGAACCTCACTGCCGATCTGAGCGCCGTGTGGCACGTCCACGAAATAGACGGAGACACGGTGAGCAGCGCCCGCTTCGAGGCGCAAGGGGGCTTTGCCGTCGCCCACGACGCGGGAACGCGGCGGCTGGACGGCGGCCCACTGATCGGCACGCCGGAGGTGCAGGTGCAGGCACTCGCCCTGTCACACCACGGGGTCAGCCTGGGGTACGTGCTGCGCGAACCCCGGCGCTGGGCCGTAGACAAAGCGGCGCTGCACCGCCTGGTCCTGAATGCCGGACCCTGGCTGGCGCAGCTCAAGAACGGTGCAAGTGGGCGACTGGACGTGAACGGCACCCTGCTGGACGCTGACACGTTGCGGGCCGACCTGCTGCGCTCCGTGCCCGGCGAGTCGCTGGCCTACCTGAGCGACTTTCTGCTGGACGAATCCGAACTGGCGCGGCTCTCGGCGCTGCTGGCGGGCGTGGGCACCCTGTACACCGAGGCCCAGTACGCCCCAGGAGACGTGGACCGGGCCAGCAGAAACCACCACACCACGGTGTTGCAGGTGGCCCAGCTGGCGCGGCTTTCAGGCGCCGAACGGCTGCGGCTGCTGCACCTGTCGCGCCGTTACACCGCTCAGGACTGGGCCGAGTGGCTGGAAGCGGCCCGCGCTGTGTTCCCGGCCACCGGGTATCCGGCCCACTGGTTTGAGGGAACGCTGGACTGATGATTATTCAGCCGCCCGCACCAGAACCGCCCTCTGGCCCAGCCCCAGCAGTCCGCCCGCCAGCAGCACCAGCGCCGCCCCCACCCCGAAGGGCCACGCGCCGCCCCGCGCGTACAGCGAGGCACCCGCGAACGGCCCGGCGATCTGCGTCAGTGAATTGAGCGCCCCGGCGCCGCCCTGTACCTTTCCCTGAGCGTCCGGCGGGGTCATGGCCGACAGCAGGCCGCCGATGGAGGCGGTGAAAATGCCCTCTCCGCAGGCGAAGGCCACCACGCTGAGGTACAGCAGCGCGGGCGAGGGGCTGACCAGCAGCAGCGCCAATCCCACCAGACCCAGCGCCGCCAGCCCCAGCCCCAGCAGCGACACGCGGCGTTCACCCAGGGCACGCAGCAACCTGGGCAGCAGGAAGCCCTGCGCCACGATGTCGCACACCCCTGTCACGA
>JANXWI010000070.1 GCA_025351205.1 Deinococcus sp. | reverse complement strand
CCGATCAGGTGCCTGAAACGCTCGTCGTCGGGGTGCACAGCAATCGCCTGATCGGCAAAGATGGTTTCAGGGCGCACGGTGGCGATCAATAGTTCTCCGGCCTCACCGTTGCTGGCAGGCGTGCCGGGGTCGGCCAGCAGGTAGCGCAGGGTGCTCATCTGGCCGCGTCTCTCCTCGCGGTCAATTTCCAGCTCGCTCAGCGTGGTCTGCGCCGCCACGTCCCAGTTGACGATGCGCTCGCCCCGGTACGCCAGCCCGCCCTGGTACAGCTTCACGAACTGGTGCCGCACCGCGCGGCTTAGGCCCTCGTCCATTGTGAAGCGTTCACGGGTCCAGTCGGCGCTCACACCCAGGCGGCGCAGCTGCTCCAGAATCTCGCCGCCCGACTGCCGCTTCCAGTCCCAGACGCGTTCCAGGAACTTCTCGCGGCCCAGGTCGAAGCGCGTTTTCTCCTCGGCTTTCAGCTGCCGCTCGACCACCACCTGCGTACTGATGCCCGCGTGGTCGGTGCCCGGCAGGTACAGCGCCTCGAAGCCCGCCATGCGCTTGTAGCGAATCAGCGTGTCGATCAGCGTGTTGTCGAGCGCGTGGCCCAGGTGCAGGCTGCCGGTCACGTTGGGCGGCGGAATCACGATGGTGAAGGGCGGCTTGGCGCTGCTGGCGTCGGCCCGGAAGGGTTCGCGGAACCAGCGCTCGGCCCATTTGGGTTCGGTCTCGGCGGGGTCGAAGGACTTGGGCAGTTCATTCATTCGTCATCATCTCCATCAATTACTTTGAGAATCAATTCGCGATCATTGAGAAGTAGCACCCGATTTTGCCACCAATCCACCAGCAGCAATTCAAAGCGTTGACCCCAGTCATACAAAAAATCAGCAAACACAGGCCCACTCCAGTTACCGGATAGACACAGCAGCCGAAGCACACCAGAAACCTGCTCGCCGTAGATGCCGCCCTGATCTCCATAGGGTGTTCCGAAACCGAAGCCGCTTTTCGACTGTTCTAAAGCCAAGTTGCCACCATACCCCGTTCTCAGCTCATCTGCCGAAATAAGATAATCAAAAATACCACCTTTAAGTTCTGTTGCCTGAATGTTGCGCGTGTTCAGGGCGTGCGGCGGCTCACCGAAGAGAAACATCTTGGTCCAACCTGAGCCATCCCAATGCTCTGCGCCATGCCGAGCCGCCGCAGAAAGTTCACCCCGTAAAAAGGGTAAGTTTTCTACTGGCAGGAGTTGAACCATCGCCCAATCATCTTCGTGCAGTGCAAATACGGCCATCATGCCCCCCGATTGCCATAAAAAACACCCCACCCGCCGGAAACGTCCTGACCGGACATCTCCTAGAAGCGGACGAGGCGCTATGAAAGCGTTCCCGTGGTACCACCGCGTTTCCCCACATCTTCAGGGGCACTCGTGAGCGCTGTGACGGGCGCGCCCGGAGGAATCTACTTGGCCCGAAAGCCTTTCTGTCCTCGTACTCGCGGGCGACGTTCTCCGGCTGCGTTCCCGGCCTGCCTCTCAGTCGTGTTGTTCGACAACACGGGCGGGCGTTCCTGTGGGCGCACGTCCGGGTACTCTTCCCGGTCAACGTGGGGTCAGTATACAGAACTCAGGAATCAACGGTCTGTGTCTGCCACTGCTCCCGGCTGATCTCCATGTGAACGTCGGTGCGCTCACCCTGCACGCTGCGGCCCACCTCGCGGAAGCCGGACGCCAGAAAACTGCGCTGGGCACGGCGGTTGTGCGAAAAGGTGGTCAGACGGACACGCTCCAGCGGCGGCTGCCGCAGCGAAAAGGCCCACAGCAGCAGCGCCCGCACCGCGTCACGGCCATAGCCCTGGCCCCACAGCCGCCGCTCACCGATCATCACGCCCAGGGTGGCAAATTTAGCCGTGGCGGGCGGAACGGGCCGCAGGTCGTACAGCTCGATGCTACCGATCAGTTCCCCCTGTTCGTCGAGAATGCCGAAGCCGTGCCGGTCTCCGCCGCGCTCCTCGTCGATCATGACGCGCCGAAACAGGAATTCGGGAATGCGGATGGGCTGGGCACCGTTCCAGTCGGCCAGCTCACGGTCTCTGAAGTAACTGTGCAGCCGCCGCCACTCGGACCCGTCCAGCTGCACCAGCGGCCTGAGCGTCACGCGGCCCGAGGTGGGCTGACTCACGGGGTCGTCCACGGGCGCTCAGTGATGTTCTGCGGAGCCAGCATGCCGAAGCAGTGTAGCAGCGCGCCCAGGGTCGGGGCAGACAGCGTCGGGACAAACAGAGTCAGGGCAGAAAAACACGGCGGCTCGGGCCACCCCTGGAGGCAGCCCGGAGTCTGCCCGAAAAGGTTCTGCCGGAAAATGCGGCTCAGCTGGCGACGCGCTGACTGTTGAGCTGCCCACTGCCGATGATGGCGTCCATGTCCACCGCGCCGCTCTTCTTGAAGATCTTGACGGCCTCGTCGGCCAGAACGTCCTGCTGAGCGCGGGCGAACACCAGAATGTTGCCGTCTTTCATGCTCTGGTAATACCCCTCGGCCACGCGGGCAGGCATACCGAACTGGCGCATCAACTTGACGTAGTCGCCGCCGTCGGTCCCGGCCAGCGCCCCGAACAGTCCGCCCATGCCCGCGCCGCCCAGCACGCCGAACAGCATGCCCAGCAGGCCACCGTCGGCAAAAACGCGGGTGGTCGGAATGATCAGCAGGATGACCCAGATGGGCACCGTGAGGGCCAGGCCGCCCAGCGTGCCCAGGCCCATGCCGCGCAGCACCGAGCTGGAACCGCCGGGCGCGCCCTCCTCGGGGCTGACGCCCGTATCAGACGCCAGTTCTGCCTCGGCCACCACATCGAGCATGGTGAATCCGAGGTTGTCACGGGCATACCCGTGGTCGAGCAGGGCGTCCAGGGCGAGCTTGACCTGGGCTGGTTCACGAAAGAGGGCAACGACGCTTTCCATTGGCCCAGTTGTAGCACGGCGCGCACGGACCCGGCGAGGGACAGCCGTACCTGAACTGTCTCCAGGCCAGCGGCGCTGCCAGCCCTGACGGTCAGGCCAGATCATCCGGCCCAGCCCGGCTCAGTACAGGGTTGACTGCGCCCAGGCCCGCTGTCTTTCAGGGCGGTCACGGGGGGCTGGCCCGGCCCCAGCACGTCGCCCCTCCGTGCAACCGTGCCTGCTGTTCTCCACCTCAGGAGGGCTGGCCCGGCCCCAGCACGTCGC
>JANXWI010000571.1 GCA_025351205.1 Deinococcus sp. | reverse complement strand
GGCAGTCCGTCCGGGCGGGCCATCCTGGTCTTCTGTTTTTTTCCCTCGACGGTTGTGTTGCCTTAATTGGGTCGGGGTAGGCTGACCCGCCGTGACCGATACCAAGCCTTACCGCCATCGTTTCCCTGATGACCATCATTCAGCACTCAGTTTGGCTGTACCACCGCTTTCTCCTGAGCTACCGAGATGTTCAAAAATTGCTCCACCAGCGCGGTATCGAGGTCAGCCACGAGACGCTCCGCGAGTGGTGCATCAAGTTTGGACCCCTCTTCGCTGAAGACCTGCGCCACCGGGAACCCCGTCGGGGTTCCCGGTGGCATCTCGACGAGGTGTGTACGAGCGTCGATGGCGTCCGGCATTGGTTATGGCGTGCTGTCGACGAGCACGGGTTCGTGCTCGATATCCTCCTGCAACGGTACCGCGACACTGAAGCTGCGAAAACCTTCTTGACCCGGCTGCTGGGAGAATACGATGTCCCAGAGGTCATTTACACCGACCAGCTGCGTAGCTACGGGGCCGCGATTCGAGAGACCCCGAGCTTAGTCAACGTCGACCACCAGCAGGTGATCTCCACAGCCAGGTGTAACAACGTCATTGAACAATCCCACCGATCTACACGGCGACAAGAGCGACAGCAGCAAGGATTCACACGGAGGAAACGCGCTCAAGAGTTCCTGAATTGGCACGCCCGAGTGAGCGGGCAAGCGTCCTCATGCGGGCAGGCGTCGTGTACGGCGTCCGTTCTGCCCAAGATGGGCGCTGCTCTGCCCAAGACACCAACCTCCACCATCATTCCCGCACCAGTGTTTCCGCCACAGTAAGAAGAAGCAATCAGCAACGAGCGTTCCAGACGTGGTCAACCGTCGCGGCAGGGGTGGTCTGAGATTCAGACCACCCCTGCTCTCAGCCTGCCGTGACGCCAGTTAAGGCAACACAACCTTTCAAGCATCTCGCCGCTGTGAACGGGTTCGTTGTCGAGATGGTCCCTCCAGAAAGAGTCCATACGCAATTCGAGCAACATTGCATCTCTCATGGAAAGAGGGTAAGGCACAGCCTTCAGTTTCCGTAGGCGTAGCCCTCGACCCTGACCGCCACGCCCAGCGCCGCCAGCCGTTCGGCCCGCAGGACCACCGCCCGCTGGTTCACCCGCACCTCTCCGTAAGCGATCAGCGCCGAGGCGTCTCGCAGCAGATGCAGGTTCTCTTCCCACAGCTTGGGGCTGATGACCAGTTGCACGCGGCTGTGGCGGTCCTCCAGCATGAAGAAGGCAAAGCCTTTGGCCGTTCCAGGGCGCTGCCTCGCCACGATCAGCCCGGCGGTCCAGGCGTACTGCCTGTGGCGCAACTTGGTCAGCGGTACGGCCCCCAGGTCGCGCAGCCGGGCGCGGTGGGCGTCCATCGGGTGCCTGCCACCCTCCGAAACACCTCTGGTCTGGAGATCGAGCGTCAGCAACTCGTCCGGGGTCAGCTCTGGAAAATGTGGCGCATCGGTGTCTGGACTCAGCAGCCCCCGCCTCCCCGCTGGTCTGGCGTTGGTCAAGGTCTGAAGGGCAAAGTAAGCGTCCCGCCTGCTGTTGCTCAGCGCGTCGAAGGCCCCGGCTTTGACCAGACTCTCCAGCGCGTCATGCTTCAGGGCGCAGCGGTCATAGAAATCCTCGGTGGAGTTGAAGCTTCCGCCCACCAGCCGCTCCTGCACCACCCCGCGCACCGTCTCCAGACTCAGGCCATCCACCGCGCTCAGCGGCACACGGACAACTCGCGCCGTTTCGGCCCGGTACGACACCCCGGAGCGGTTCACGCACAGCGGGGCCAGCGTCACGCCCCAGTTCTTTCTCGCCTCCTGGATCAAGGTGTTTGCGGGCCACATGCCGGGGGCCTCGGTCAGCAGCCCGGCCAGGAACGCCGCCGGGTGGTGCTGGCGCATCCAGGCGCTGCTGTAGGCGTGCATGGCAAACGCGTGCGCGTGCGATTCCGCAAACCCATAGCCGCGAAAGGCCGCACAGGTGGCAAATATTTCTTCGGCTTCCCAGGGAAAGGCCCCGGTGGTGCAGGCCGCCCCTTCCACAAAGGTGTCTCTGAGCTGCCTCAACTCCTGTTCGTCCTCGACCTTGCCCAGCCTGCTCCTGAAGCGGTCGGCGTCCGGCCAGGCCAGCCCCGCGTAGTGAACGGCGATCCGCAAAATCTGCTCCTGGAACATCAGCGTGCCGTGCGTCCCTGCCAGGATCGTCCGCAGGGGTTCGGGCAACTCCGGGATGCTCTCTTCTCCCCGTGCCCTCCTGACATAGGGATGCACCGTGCCGCTCTGGATCGGTCCTGGCCTGACCAGCGCGATCTGGTGGGCCAGCTGCGTCAGGTTCCTGGGTTGCAGCCGGGCGGTCATCTGCACCTGGGCCGGGCTTTCGATCTGGAAGATGCCCATCGTGTCCCCACTGCCGATACGCCTCCAGATGGCCGGGTCGTCGGGCAGCTCGCCGTACTCGACCCACTGTCCGGTCAGGCGCAGGGTTTCCTCCCGTGCCCGCTCCAGTGCCGAGAGCATCCGCAGCCCCAGCAGATCGAGCTTCATCAGCCCCAAGCTCTCCACATCGTCCTTGTCGAAGAACAGCAACCGGATACCGCCGCTTGACCGCTGGAGGGGCGAGTACCGGGTCAGCGGCTGGGCCGACAGCACCACCCCCCCGGAGTGCGGGGCCAGGTGCCGGACGTGCTTGGGTTCGAAGAGGGTCAGCAGCTCCAGCAGCGCCTCTTTGACCGGGGCCTCGCCCAGCACCTCGGTGAAGACGGTTTCCGCCCGCCGCGCCAGGTGTGGGCGGGTGTGCCGGAAGTCGCGGCCCAGCGCCCGTGAGAGTTTGTCTCTGAGGTCCGGCGGCAGGCCCAGCGCCCGGCCCAGGTCCTGCACCGCGCTGGGCAGCCGGTAGGTGACGCGGTTCGCCACCATCGCCTGCCCCAGACCGTGCTCACCCGCCCAGCGTTCCTCCACCCAGGTCAGCACCGAATCTCTTCTGGCACTGGCGATGTCGATGTCCACATCCGGCATGCTGGTCTGCCCGGTGTGCAGGAAACGCTCGAACAGCAGGTTGTGTCTGATCGGGTCCGACAGGGTGATGCCCAGCAGGTAGCACAGCACGCTCCCCGCTGCACTGCCGCGCCCAGCCGCCAGGATGCCGTGCTCCCGGCAGTGGTCGGTGACCTCGGCGGCGGTCAGGAAAAACCCGGCGAGGTCCAGAGTGTTCACCGTAGAGAGTTCAGCCTGGAGGCGAGTCAGGGCAGCGGGCCGGGCAGCGGGCAGGTATCGCTCCACCAGCGCGGTTCTGACCCTCCGTTCCAGCAGTTCTTGTGCAGTCACGCCTTCCGGCAAGACGGGTTCGGGCGGCGTCAACCGTTCCGGCAGCAGGTCCAGGGTGCATTCACGGGCAATCTTGACAGCGTTCAGCATCGCGTCCGGGGAGGGCAGCCGCGCGCCCCACTCCTGCGGGTGGCCGACCTCCGGGGCGTGGTTGCGGGGCCGTTCCGGGTGAGCGGTATTCACGTCGATCAACAGCCGGGCGCAGGTCAGGGCGTCGAGCAGCGGATATTCCTTGGCCTCGCCCATGCAGACTTCCGGGGCGGCCACCACCGGCAGGTTCAGGTCACGCGCCAGCCCGCGCAGGTAGGCGATGCGGCGCTGCTCCTGGGGGGCTTCGCCGTGGTACAGCTGCACGTACAGGGAGGGGCCGAAAATAGACTTCAGGCGGGTGAGCAGGGTGGCCGCCCGGCCCAGTTCGCGCCGCTCGCCTAAGACCGTAGGAAAGCCCAGGCGGCCCCCGGTCAGGCAGACCAGATTGGCACTGTGGGCCAGCAGGGCGTCGAGAGAAACGCCGTCTAAGCCTTCAAGCTTGAACTGAGTGATCAGTTCGTTCAGGGCGGTGTAGCCTGCTCTGTTCCGACACAGCAGCACTAGGGGAAAGGTCTCGGCAGATGTCCTGCCCTGACCTGGAAAGACCACAGGCAAAGTCGCCCCGATCACCGCGCCGATGCCGTGGTCCCGGCCCGCCTCGCACAGCTCGACTGCCCCCGCCACGCTGGCCCAGTCCACCAGCCCGACGTGCGTGTACCCCCGCCGCGCCGCCAGCCGCACCAGCCGCCGGGGCGACACGGTGCTGCGGCCCTCACTGAAAAAGGACTGGCAGGTAAGCAGGACGGAGAGAGGACGGCTCATGGTGAAGGGGGTGGACTCCAGGACAACGAGAGGTAAAGCGCTTCTGTCAGTCCTGCACGGCGGCCAGCCACCACTGCCCACCGGGGACGTCCTCGGCGTGCAGCTCGGCCAGCAGGGGTCCGGCCTGGACCCGGTAGCAGCGCCGGGGTGTTTCTCTCAGCCACCAGCGCCCGCCGTACTTCCAGGCGTCGATCACCTGGGCGATCACATAGGTCCGCTCACGGTAGCGAAACTGGCTGGGCAGGCCGTCTGGGTGGGTCTGAACTTCAATCCAGGCTTGAATCTGTTTCATGTCTCACCCTGATCTACATCAAATGTCATACAATGTATGACATGCGAGTGAAACTCAGCAAACACGGCAACAGCCTTGGGGTGATTCTGCCCGCGAGCGTGGTGGCGTCCCTGGGCCTGCGGGCAGGCATTCCTTTTGAGCTGGAGACCACTCTGGACGGGCACCTTCAACTGGTCCCGGTGATGCCCAGGCGCAGTTCGCTCAGCGCCCTCGATCTGCTGGACGGGATGCCTGAGGGTGGCCTGCATTACGAAGACCTTCCGGCTGATCTTCTGCCCGTCGGCAAGGAAAGCGGGTGGCTGTAGCTGCTCCGAAGAGGGGTGAACTGTGGTGGGTCAACTTTGATCCGAGAGAAGGACACGAACAGGCGGGCAGACGTCCGGCCCTGGTTCTCAGCCACGACGCCTACAACGCCCGGACGGGACTCATGATCTGCCTGCCGGTCACCAGCAGGCCCAAGGGCTACCGTACGGAACTGCCGCTGCCTGAAGGGCTGAAAACTATGGGGGTGGTCCTGACCAGTCACGTCTACACCATCGACTGGGGAGCGCACCAGGCAACTTTCAAAGAAAGCGTTTCTCTGGCGCTCGCTGAACAGGCCGCCGACATGTTGACCGCTCTCATCAGCGGCAGTTGAATATTGGCGAGTCACCCCCCCACCTCTAAAGCAGTGCGGGCCACATTAGTCTGTTTGGCAAGTGTGGAAAGAATCACTTCCGGCGTCATCGGCGTGCGCTTCTCTGCCCCGGTCAGCCAGTCCACCCAGGCGTACTGCGCGTCATGCACGTAGGCGCACTGGTCCTTCCAGGCGACTTTCACCAGGGCGTCGGGGAAGCGGTCAATCACTTCCCGCACCGCGTCCAGTGCCTGCACCCCCGGCCACAGGCCCACCTGCCTGCTGGGCTGGGAGAAGCCGCTCAGCGTCACGGTCAGCGCCTCAATGCCCAGCGGCAGCGCCTGGGTGTCCTCCAGCGCCAGCAGGGCCGTCCTGAGCAGCCCAGCCGCGTTCAGCGGCCACTTGGGCTTGCGGGTCGCACTCAACGTTCCGCCCAGCGTCTCGGCGTGCAGGGTCAGGTACGCGGCGCTGCGGGTTCGCAACTGCTCGAAAAGACCGGGGACGAGATCACTCAAAGCCGCCTCGACCTGCCCTGGTTCTTCCAGTGGAGCGTCCGGTCTGAGCGTGCCCTCGATGGTTTCACCGGGCGTCCAGCGCTGCACAGACAGGGTACGGCCTGTCCCTTTGGCAAATCTGCCCAGCTGCGTGCCCTGGGCCGTTCCCAGAAACGCGGCCCGTTGTGCGGGTTTCCAGGCCAGCAGATCACCCAGGCAGCGCAGACCCAGGAAGTGCAGGCCGTTCACCTGGGCCGTTGTAATTCCCAGGACGTGCAGGTGGTGCAGCGGCGTGATGGCGAGCAGGGCATCTTCGGTCTTCGGGGAAATCTCTTTGACCTCGCCTGGCCTGGCCCGCAGCGCCGCGAGGTGGGCCACCTCCTGGCTGGCACCGACCCCTACCGGGACATGCAGCGACACCGCCAGCTCCTGTGCCCGTTGCAGGGAGACGTTCAGGAACACCAGCCCCTGAGTCTGCCCCTCGATCCGCTCAGAAAAGCGGCTGTACAGCAGGTCCAGCAGTTCGCGCCAGGAGGTCGCTAAGATGGGGCCAGCCACCACCTCGGCATGCAACTCCGGGCAGCGGGACAAGGCGGCACTCTCGCGCATGCCGGGCACCACGCCCGCTTCGAGAGCCTCGCCGTTGGCGTGCTGCACCCGCCTGGTTCCCTCACTGAGCACCACGACAGGCAGGCCGGGGTGCTGCCGTGAGACGACCTCCAGTGCCCAAGGACGCAGGCTCACGCAGGCGACCAACGCAGGAGACATCACTCGCCTCTCGAATGTGCGTTCAGGCGGCTGACGCGGGGCCGGGGCAGGCCGATCATGCCCAGCATCCGGCCCTGCACC
>JANXWI010000555.1 GCA_025351205.1 Deinococcus sp. | reverse complement strand
CCCTCCTGAAGCGTTCAACCTGAACCCTGCCCACCCGTTCTGAAGCGGTTGTGGTTTTCAGCTACACGCCTTCTTGACAAAAATTATTTTCAGGTTCAAGATAAAGAAGTTCAGAGTAAAAATCAACGTTCCGGTGGGGTTTGCCCCTTCCAGTCGAGTCAAAAGCGCGGGACAGGTTGCCCCCGCTGCCGTATCGTCTATCAACAATAGTGCGCCTGCTCCGAAGTATTCCAGAAATGATTTCCAGCTTCGGTTGTATATACCGGGAGGATCATGACCAGATCAACCCCCACGCCCGCGAGTCCAGCGCCCCGGCAACCCGTGCCCAGGATGATGCTGCCTGCCGGAGCGCTCAACCGGCTGCGGGCCGAGATGGAATTTCTGTCGCCCAGCCTGAAGAAGGTGGCGGCGCACATTCTGGAGCGGCCCGAGCAGGTGATCTACCAGACCATCAGCGAGCTGGCCGACGCCGCGCAGGTGGCCGACTCGACCATCACGCGCCTCAGTCACCGCCTCGACTTTGCCGGATTCCACGCCTTCAAGCTGGCCCTGACCGGCGACCTGAGCAGCCACAGCGCCCTGCACGACCCGGCTGGTGCGGGCGGCACCGCCGAGCTGATCGCCAGCGCGGCCCGGCAGGCGACGCAGGCGATTGGCAACACCCTCAGCGTGCTGGACCCCGCCGCCGTGGACCGGGTGGCCGAGGCCCTGCACGCCTCGCGCCGCATCGACGTGGTGGGGCAGGGCAGCAGCGGGCTGGCCGCGCAGTATCTGGCCCACAAGCTGCAACGCCTGGGGCGCGTGTGCCTGGCCCACACCGACCCGCATCTGGCGGCGGTGGCGGCCAGCTCGCTCGACGAGGGCTGTGTGCTGATCGGCTTCACCCGCAGCGGCTCGACCCTGGACACCATCCAGACCCTGCGGCTGGCGGGAAAAACAGGGGCCTACACCGTGGCCGTGACCAACCGGGCGCGCAGCCCGGTCACCGCGCACGCCCGCGAGGTGCTGCACACCAGCAGCCCGGAAAGCCCGCTGACCGGGGGAGCCGTGTCCAGCCTCGCCAGCCAGATTTTGATCGTCGAGGCGCTGTACCTCAGCCTGACCCGGCAGGTGGAGCGCGCCCAGGAATATCTGCGCCTCACGGCGGCGTCGGTGATCGAGAAGAAGCTGTAGTGGACTGGAAAGCGGGCAGGGCAGAGGTTATTCAGTGGTTTTTGGACGCTCGGCCCGCTTCCCCTCTCCCCGGCCCTCTCCCGCAAGGGGCGAGGGAGAAAAGAAAGCAGACCAAATTCACCTGTACTCAGAACGGTTGTCCACCTGACCAGTGAAGCGGGAAAGCTCCGCAGTCCAACAGTCGATCTCAACCTCATCCACCCTCCGAGTTCAGCTCTCTTCACAAGCCGCCCTCACCGTCAGTCGCACCGTGTTCAGCCGCCCCGTTTCCCCTTCAGGAGGATCACCATGAAAAAAGCCGTACTCGTTCTGTCTCTCGCCCTGGCTGGCAGCAGTCTCGTCGGGTTCGCCTCGGCCCAGACGCCTGTGTCCATCGACTTCTGGACCTTCTACCTCAGCCCCAAGTTCGACGGCTACATCAACGGCGTGATCGCCGACTTCCAGAAGGCCAACCCCGGCATCAAGGTCAACTACATCGACAAGCAGGGCACGCTGGAACAGGAGCTGATCACCAACATCTCGCTGGGCACTTCGCCGGACGTGGTGAACCTGTGGGTGGAATCGACCCAGAAGGCCGCCGACAGTGGCCTGCTGACCGACATGGGCGCGCTGGTACCTAACGCCAAGACTTTGTATTACGCCAATTCGCTGAACAACTTCACCGTGGGCGGCAAGCTGTACGGCCTGCCCTGGTACGCCTCGTTTGACGCAGGCGTGATGGCCTACAACAACGACCTGATCAAGAAGGCGGGCGTGATGAGCCTGCCCAAGACCACCGCGCAGATGGTCGCGTTTGCCAAGACGATCAAGGACAAGACCGGGGCCTACGGCTGGTCGCCCGCCATCAAGGACCCCCAGGGCGGCACCTTCCTCGGCGTCTTTGCAGGCGAGGGGCTGCCGCTCCTGAGTGGCAACACCGCTGCGTTCAACACCCCGGCCCACGCCAAACTGCTCCAGACCTACATCGATCTGTACAAGGCCGACTACATTCCGCAGGACCTGCTGCGCAAGGAAGCCTTCCAGCTCAGCCAGGAGCTGTACACCCAGGGCAAGCTGGCCACCATCATCGGCGGGCCACAGGCGCTCAACCGCGTGCGCGACAACAACAAGGCCATCTACGCCAGCTCGATGATCACCACGGCTCCGGTGGGTGCTGGCCGGACCCAGGCGGGGGGCGGCATGACGCTGACCATTCCCAAGGCGTCCAAGCATCCCAAAGAGGCGCTGATCTTCGCCCAGTTCATGACCAACAAGCTCAATCAGGTGGCCTTCGCCAAGATCGTGCCGATTGTGCCCACCGCCGCAGGTGCCAACCTCGACCCGGCCTTCGCCAAGTTGCAGTCGAGCAAAGACCCCATCGAGAAGGCCACCGGGCTGATCGCGGTCAACGG
>JANXWI010000543.1 GCA_025351205.1 Deinococcus sp. | reverse complement strand
GCTGGGCGCGCCTGCCCGCTCCAGTCGGTCAAAAAGAGAAAGCTTTTTTGACAAATGCTCTATATGACACAGATTCCAGAAACAGAATGAACTGGCCGGAATCTGCATCTGTCCAGAGAGGGTTTCAGAGCGACAGAACGTGTCTGTCAGAGGATTCCTACCAGACACAGGCGACTGACCGGCTCAGCACCTCTCAATGTAAAGGGCGGAAAGCCTTCTTCAGCTTTCCGCCCTTTTCCTTTTGTTCAGGTCCTGATGCGCACGATGTCGGTCAGGACATTTTCCAGGGTGCCGTTGACGTTGATGTGCCCCACCTTCTCGGCGACGCGCTCCAGCACTTCCAGCTCCTTGAGGCGCAGGGCCACGGGATTTTCCTCCATCACCTTTGCGGTGTTGAGCATGCTGCGGGTGGCCGCCGTCTCCTCGCGGCGGCGGATCACGTTGGCCTGCGCCGCCTTCTCGGCCTCGACCACCTTGAGCAGGACCGCCTTGATCTCGCCGGGCAGGATGATGTCCTTGACGCCCACCGACAGCACCTCTATGCCCAGCCCGGCCAGGCGGGCACTGACCTGCTCGCTGATCGCCGCGTCGATGCCGCCCTTGTCTTCCAGCAGCTCGTCGAGGGTGCGGGTGCCCACCGCCGTCCGCAGCGCGAACTGGAGTTCCTTGTACAGGTGCGCGTCCACGTCGGCCAGCCTGGCCCTGGCCTGCACCGGGTCGCTGACGCGCACGCCCGCCGTCAGGTTCAGGCGCAGCGGCACCTTGTCGCGCGACAGGATGTCCTGACCGCTGACTTCCAGGGTCCGCAGGCGCAAATCGGTGGCCTCGCTGCGCAGGGTGCGGCCAAACACCCAGAAGGCGTGTGAACCGCTGCCCAGCTGCTTGAAGAGCGCGCCGTCCTGGTACAGCAGGCCCAGGTGCTGATCGGGCACCTCGCGCACGTGCAGGTACTTGCCCACCAGCTGCACCACCTCGGGAAGCCCGTTCACCAGCTCGGCCACCAGAGCCGGCGGCAGCTCGCTCTCGCTTGTCAGGTCGATCAGCTGCACCGTCACGCCCTTCCAGAACAGCTTGCGGGAGGTGGGCGGCAACGCGGCGATCACCCTGCCCCGGAAGCGCACCAGTGCCACTTCCTGCGGGCCAGGCGCCACCAGTTCGGCGTGCTGGGCCACGAAGTCGGGGTGCTGCTCGATCAGGGCGTCTTCCTGCGGAAAGTCGGGGGCGGGCCTGTTGCGGTCCAGCGTCAGCACCTGCACCTTCTGCCCCAGCTGCCAGAAGGCGTACCTGCCGCTCTCCAGCGGGCGCACGAAGTTGCCGTTCACGAACAGCATGCCGACCTGGCTTTCGGCGACCTGCACCTGCTGGAGTCCGGGCACGTTCTGCTCGCCCAGCCGCCGCAGAATCTCGGCGGGCAGCTCAGGGTCTCCTTCCAGATCGAAGACGTGGACTTCCACCTCCACGAAGCCCTTCCAGAAGGCGCGCAGTTGAGCGCGGCCCACGCCGATCCACAGCCCCCCCACCCGCACCAGCGCGGCCTCGTTGGCCCCGGTGCGCAGCACGGTCAGGTGCTCACGCAGCGCGTCGCCGTGCGTGCTCAGCAGGAATTCCAGGTTGGGAATCTCGGCTTCAGGCTCGTTCAGATTGTAGGTCTGCACGCTTGAGCTGCGGCCAAGCATGGTGGTGGTGCCGGGCGTCAGCACCCGCACGAAGTCCTGACGCCGGAACAGCAGGCCCCGTTCGTTCTGGGCGATGTAAAACGTCTTGATCATCATAATTCACCTCCTCCCGCTGGCGATTCGGAGCGTTCCGGGGGGCCGTCTGCCTTCCCTGGATTTAGCCGCTGCACGCGGGACCTCTTGGCGGCATCCTCCCAAACTGATGCGCTGCCGCCGACTTGAATTCATCACGGGACTGTCTGTTAGACGCCTCGTTCTGGGCATAAAAAACCCCGCTGCCGGGCAAAACCCTCGGCTCGGTCACGGGCAACCGTTTACGGACGACGGGACGAGAGAGCCTGATGGTGCTGCTCCACGCGCCGTTCGGGGCAACAACTGACCTGTACCGCTCAGCCAGCCACACCACGAAGGACGCGCTCGCGCCGCCCGAACCCACGGTTGCCGGTGACTTCGCCGTTGCCGCGCCGCGTCGCCCCGGAGGGCTGATCGGTCTGGCTGGGCTGCACCCGGACGGGGCATACACAAAGGATGATGGAATCGAACCATCTCGGCTTTCGCCTTACCAGAAACTACGCTTTTCAGGCGTGAGTCAGAACGCGGGACTTGAACCCGCTACCCTCCGATTACAAGTCGGATGCTCTACCAATTGAGCTAGTTCTTGTGTGCGCGACGGGACTCGAACCCGCGTCCTGGCCTGGAATGGCCCGCTCTCCCGCTGAGCTACGCGCGCGTTGGTGACCGAGATTCTTCCTCGCGGTACACGTCCCGGTGATTCTCGACCGGAGCGCGCCAGGTGGGTATACAGAACCCACACCGCTGCAAGGACGCCTTCCTGGCCTCCGTACAGCAGTGTAGGGGTTGACCAGAGCGAGCACCACACCTGTTCTGGCGTAGTGGGGTAGGCAAGGTGGCTCAGGGGGAAGGAGACCCCTCGCCCCCTCGCTTCGCAAGGCCCTCTCCCCAGGGGCGAGGGGAAAAGGCAATCGCTGCGCTCACTCCCCTCTCCCCGCTGCTTCGCAGCGCCCCTCTCCCGCCGGGGGCGAGGGGTTAAGGCCAAGCCCTTCGTCATTGGCCCCTCCCCCTTGACTGGCACAGCCGCTTGCGGAGGGGAGAGGCTGGGACTGGCACAGCTCGCAAAGAGAGGGTGAACAGGCCGAGCGTCCCAGTCGTCGTCATCCGAGTTCTAAAAAAAGCCGCCGAGCAACCTTCACCCGGCAGCGTCCTGATACACCAGGTTAAAACTGCGCCAGCACAGCTTCCAGCCTGACTTTCTGCGCCGAGAAATCCTGCACGCGGCGCTGCTCCTCTTCGATCACCTCGGCGGGGGCGCGGGCCACGAAGCCTGCATTGCCCAGCTTGCCCTGCGCCTGCGAAATCTGCTTGTCCAGTTCCGTCAGGCGCTTCTTCTGCTTGCCCAGCCAGTCGGCAATGTCCACGGTGCCTTCCAGCGGAGCCAGCACGCTCAGGCCGGCCTCGACGGCGCTCAGGGTACGGCCCTCCAGACTGGGCACGAGGTTCACGCGGGCGATGCCTTCCACCACCGCCCGGTTGTCCAGCACCACGCCCGCCTTCTCACCGTCCAGCGCAATATTCAGGCGCTCCTGCGGCGACAGGCCCAGCTCGTTTTTCAGGCTGCGGGCGGCACTCACCGCCGCTCTCAACGTCTCGAAGGCGCGGGTGGCCTCGTCGTCGTGCAGCGAGTCGTCACCCTCCGGCCAGGTATGCACGGCCAGCTGGCGGCGGTGGCCGAGCGACTGGTACAGCTCGCTGGTGACAAACGGCATCACCGGGTGCAGCAGCTTGAGAATATGCTCCAGCACGGCCTTGACCGTAACAAGCGTGCCCAGTCTTCCCTCCTGAAGCGCGGGCTTGGCGGCCTCGATATACCAGTCGCAGAACTCGTCCCAGGTGAAGCTGTACAGGGCGCGAATGGCCGCGCCGATGTCGAGAGCGTCGAGCAGGCCACTCACCTCGCGGGTCACGGCGTCCAGGCGGCTGATGATCCAGCGGTCCGCCAGGGTCAACAGCTCCGGCTGGGCCTTCACCTGGGCCAGCGCGTCGCGGCTGCGGATCGGGTCATCCGAGCGCTCATAGAGGGCGTGATGCACGTAGCGTTTGAAGACCATCTGTGCGTCGTCCGTTCCTGATTCTCCGAGCAGCCCGGCCTCGTCGGCCTTCTGGAAGTTGAGCGTGGCGAAACGGGCCGCGTTCCAGAGCTTGTTGGCGAAGTTGCGCCCCTGCTCGTAGCGGCGCGGGTCGTGCTTGATGTCCTGACCACCCGTCGAGAGGAAGGCGAAGGCGAAGCGGCTGGCGTCCACGCCGTACTGCCCGAACAGTTCCAGCGGGTCGATGCCGTTGCCCTTGCTCTTGGACATCTTCTGGCCTTTCTCGTCGAGGTACAGGCCGTGCAGCATGATGCGCTCGAAGGGTGCCCTGTCGGTCTGCGCGTATCCGGCCATCTGCATCCGGGCCACCCAGAAGAACAGGATGTCGTAGCCTGTCACCAGCACCTGCGTCGGGTAGAACTTCTGGAAGTCCTCGGATGCGAGGTCAGGCCAGCCGAGTGTACTGAACGGCCAGAGGTTGCTGCTGAACCAGGTGTCGAACACGTCCGGGTCGCGGCGCAGCGTCAGGTGAGCGTACTGCGGGTCCTGATCGCAGTCGAGATCCGGGTTCTGGAGACTGGGCACGTAGACCTTGCCTTCCTCGTCGTACCACGCCGGAATCTGATGGCCCCACCAGAGCTGACGCGAGATGTTCCAGTCGCGGATGTTCTCCAGCCAGTCGCGGTTGACCTTGGTGTAGCGTTCCGGCAGCAGCTTCATGTCTCCGGCATCCAGGCCCTCCAGCACGCGGGCGGCCAGGGGCTTCATGTTCACGAACCACTGGGTGCTCACAATCGGCTCGACGGCCACCTTGGTGCGTTCGGAGATGCCGATGGCAGTCACATGGTCCTTCTGCTCGACCAGTGCACCCTCGGCCTCCAGCGCCTTGACCACGGCCTTGCGGGCGGCGAAGCGCTCCAGGCCCCGGAAGGCTTCCGGCACGAGGTCGGAAGTCAGGTTGCCGTTCAGGTCGATCACGCTGGGTCGCGCCAGGCCATGCCGTTCGCCGATCTCGAAATCTGTCGGGTCGTGCGCGGGCGTGATCTTGAGTGCGCCCACCCCGAAGCCCATCTCCACCGCCTCGTCGGCGATGATCGGAATAAGCCGCTTGGTCAGCGGAATGCGCGCCTGGAGGCCGATCAGGTGCCTGAAGCGCTCGTCGTCGGGGTGAACGGCAATCGCCTGATCGGCAAAGATGGTTTCCGGGCGCACGGTGGCGATCAATATTTCCCCGGCCTCACCGTTGCTGGCGGGCGTGGCGGGGTCGGCCAACTGGTAGCGCAGGGTGCTCATCTGGCCCTTGCGCTCCTCGCGGTCAATTTCCAGCTCGCTCAGCGTGGTCTGGGCCGCCACGTCCCAGTTGACGATGCGCTCGCCCCGGTAGGCCAGCCCGCCCTGGTACAGCTTCACGAACTGGTGCCGCACCGCGCGGCTTAGGCCCTC
>JANXWI010000537.1 GCA_025351205.1 Deinococcus sp. | reverse complement strand
CCGCAGCTGGGGTAGCTCACGGTGGCCCCGGCGTCGATAAAAATCTCCATCAGCCCTTCCTGCGCCGCCTGCTTCCAGACCTGCTGGGTGGCGGGCACGATCAGCATCTGCACGCCGTCTGCAACCGTGTGCCCTTTCAGGATGCGGGCCACCTCGCGCAGGTCGCTGATGCGCCCGTTGGTGCAGCTGCCCACGTAGGCGTGGCTGACCTTCACGCTGTCGGCGCCCGCCACCCGCCCGTTGCTGGGAATGTGCGGAAAGGCCACGGTGGGCTGGAGAGCCGAGACGTCGATGTCCAGCACCACCTTATAGCGGGCGTCCGGGTCGCTGACGTATTCGGTGTAGTCCTCTGGCGTCACGCCTCTGACCGCCATGTAGGCCCGCGTGGTGTCGTCCACGGCGATGATGCCGGTCTTGCCGCCCGCCTCGATGGCCATGTTGGTCAGCGTGAAGCGCGCCTCCATGTCGAGGGCGTCGATGGTGTCGCCCACCCACTCCATGACCATGTAGTTTGCGCCGTCCGCGTCGATCTGCCGGATCACTTCCAGCGCCAGGTCCTTGGCGCTCACGCCCTCGTTGAATGTTCCCGTGACGCGGATCAGCATGGTTTCAGGCACCTTGAACCAGACCTTGCCCGCGTAGATGGCCCCGGCCAGATCGGTGCTGCCGACGCCCGTGGCGAACATGCCCAGCGCCCCGGCGTTGCAGGTGTGGCTGTCGCCGCTCACCAGCGTCTGCCCGGGCTTGGCGAGGCCGGTGTTTTCCAGCACCACGTGCGCGATGCCGCCGCGCCCGACGTCGTAGAAGTGCTGGATGTTGTTCTTGATGACCCAGGCCTTGAGCTTCTGGTACATCTGCGCGGCCTTGATGTTCATGGCAGGCACGCTGTGGTCCGGGATCGCCACGATCTGGTCCGGGTTGAACACCCGGTCCATGCCGCGCTCTTCCAGCATCCGCAGGGCAGCCGGGGTGGTGATCTCGTGGCACAGCACCCAGTCGGTGTCGCACTCGATCAGCTGGCCGGGCACCAGTGTGTCATGGCCGCTGTGGGCCGCCAGAATCTTCTCCGAAATCGTCATTCCCATGTCTGCCTCCAGATGGTCCGCCACACTTTGCAACACAGACCCCCCGAAACCGCGTGGGCGTCGGGGGGCAACCGGGTGAACGCTTCCGCCGCGCTCACTGCCCCCGGCAGAGAAGAAGGACACTGCCGGGGCAGGTTCCGAACCGGGCAGTCACAGTGAACATCAGGGGCAGTTTACGCGCCTGACGGGCCGGAGGCAAGGCGGATTGGACAGGCAGGGGGCCGGGCCCCATCTCCGGTGGTCGCTCTTTCCCCATCCCCTTTATTCCCTCGCCAGCCCCTCGTACTCTGCGATGCTCTCCCGGATCACGTCCAGGCTGCCCACCCAGAAGGCGTCGGCCCGGATGTCGATGCCAAAACCCTGTGCCAGCGTGGCCGCGTCACCCATGCCGGTACGGCTCAGCAACTCGTCGTACTGGGCGCGGAAGCCGTCCGGGTCGGCGCGGTAGCGGGCGTACAGCCCCAGCCCGAACAGCAGCCCGAAGGTGTAGGGATAGTTGTAGAAACTGCTGCCGTAGTAGTGCGACTTAACCGCCCACATGTACGGGTGCCACGTGCTCAGCGCCTCGCCGTAGGTGTCACGCTGCGCCTGCTGCATCAGGCCGCTCAGCTCGGCGGGCGACAGGTCGCGCTTTTCCCTGGCCTTGAACACCGCCGACTCGAACAGGAAGCGCGAGTGGATGTCCACCACCATCTGCGCCTGTCCCATCAGCTGCGTTTCGAGCACGTACAGCCGCTGGGCACCCGTCGCCGCCGAAAGTGCCTGCTGCTGCACCAGGGTCTCGCAGAAGATGCTGGCGGTCTCGGCCAGGGTCATGGGGGTCTGTTGCTGCAATGGCGTGCGCTCCCCCAGGCACAGGTTGTGGTAGCCGTGCCCCAGTTCGTGCGCCAGGGTGCTGGTGCTGTCGAGGCTGGGCGCGTGGTTGAGCAGAATCCGGCTCTCGCCGCTTTTCCAGCCCATGCAGAAGGCCCCGCCACGCTTGCCCGCCCGCGCCGGAACGTCCAGCCAGTCTTCGCGGAAGGCGCGGGCCGCAAAGTCGCCCAGCCGCTGCGAGTAGCCCCGGAAGCTCTGCTCCACGAAGCGTTTCGCCTCCGGGTAGCTCCACTCGCGGCCCGCCTCGCCCACCGGGGCGAACAGGTCGGCCCACGGCAGCTGGCCGCCCCCGTGGCCCAGCAGCCGCGCCTTGGCCGCGAAGTAGCGCCGGAAGTCGGGGAAGCTGGCGACCACCGC
>JANXWI010000535.1 GCA_025351205.1 Deinococcus sp. | reverse complement strand
CCTGCGCCGCCTCGCCCTGCCGTTCCGCCGCCTGCGCCTGGGCGCTCTGGTGCTGCGCCGCCGCCGCCGCCGCCGCAGAATCGGCCCCGGCCACCAGCGCCCTGGCCTCGTCGTGGGCTACCCGGACGGCCCTCATCTGCTCCTGCACCTTCTTCAGATCGAGCGCCGGATTTCTGCCCACCAGCCGCAGCGCCCCCGCCAGCCCGGCCAGGTGGCGGGCGGCAAGGTCGGCGGGGTCGCCCGCCAGCGTGGCCCTGAGGGCTTCCTCGGCGGCGCGCAGGTCGGTTTCGCGGGACGCCAGGTAGGAGTTCTCCTCACCGAGTGTTTCGCCCGCCTCCTGCAAGCCGGTGGTCCGCGCTTTGGTCATTCCCCGCAGTTCAGACAGCTTCAGGCGCAGCCCGTCGAGCAGGGTTTCCTGACCATGAATCTGAGCAGACAGGCTCTCCAGCCTCGCAGTTTCATCGGACGGCCTGGCCTGGGGCATCAGGGCCACGGGCTGCTCACACAGCGGGCAGGGTTCGCCCAGATGCAGCAGATGAACGTGGGCCATCACGCCCACCCTGGCCTGCACGGCGTCTCGCTCGGTCTTCAGGGTTTCCAGGTTCTTCTTCGTGTGCAGCCCGGTTTCGGTGACGCGCTCCAGTTCGGCCAGTTCGCGCGTCTGCAAGGCCCGTTCGGAGATCAGGTCACTCTTCCGGCGCTCCAACGCGGCCCGCTCAGCCTGCAACTTGACCCGTTCCATCTCATTGTCCTTGACCTTTTTGGCGTCCTGCGCCGCCCCGGCGTGCGCCTCCTCGTCCCAGGGCAGCGGCTGGGCGTGCGCCGCGTCGGGTCGGCCCCCCACCAGCCGCAGCCGCACCGCCAGCGCCTCGGCCTCACGCAACGCCTGGGCGCGGGCCTCGTATTCGGGCAGGCGTTCCAGCGCGGCCTGGGCCACGTTCAGCCTCACACCAGCAGCTTCCTGGGCGCGGCCCGCACCAGCCAGGGCTTCAGTCTGGGTGCTGAGCGTTGCCGCTGTTCGTGCCGCCGCCGCTACGCCGCGTTCGACCACCGCGATCAGCGGCAGCACCCCGGCCACCTTACGGGCCGCCGCCGCCTGAGCCGCCCCCCGGCGCACGCCCTCGGTCTGGGCGTCATGGGCCGTCAGCGCCGCGCTGGCCTTACCCTGCGCCTCGGCCAGCTTGCCCAGCTCGCGCAGCCGCCCCAGCGCGGTGTTCTGCTCGTCGCGCACGTCGGCCAGCTCCTGGCTGCGGGTTTCGGCGGCGGCCAGTTCGCGCTGCCAGTTCCCCAGCACCTCCGGGGTGATGTCGGCGTATTCGCCCCCCAGCAGCTGATGAATCCCTTTCAGCTGCGCGTCGAGCGTCCTGGAGCGTTCGCGGGCAAAGGTCGCCATCTGCGCCACCTCGCCCAGGTTGAGCAGGTCGCCCAGCAATTTTTGACGCTCGGTGTTCTTGCCCTTCAGGAAGGCGCTGAACTCGCCCTGCGGCAGCAGCACCGCTCTGGTGAAGGCGGCGAAGTCGAGACCCACCACCTCGGCGATCTTCAGGTTGGTCTCGGCCACCTTGCCCGAGACCTGGGTGTTCCACCTCTGCGCCGCCGCGTCCCAGCTCTCGAAGGTCAGGGCGTTCTGGCTGGCCTTGCGGCCACGGCTGCGGGCGACTCTGTGCAGCTGGCCGCGCACCTCGAACTCCAGGCTCACGGAAGCGCCCTGCTCATTCTGCGAGATCAGGGCTTCCATACCGCTCAGGCCCAATCTGGGCGTGGCCCCGTACAGCGCAAAGGTCATGGCGTCGAGCAGCGCACTCTTGCCGCTGCCCGTCGGGCCGATGATGGCGAACAGGTCCAGGCCGGTAAAATCGACGTGCTGGTGCAGCCGGAAGGGCATGAAGCCCTGCACGCTCAGGCGGACGGGTTTCACGCCGTCGCCTCTTCTGCCGCGTCCTGCCGGGCGGCCTGCTGGGCCTCCAGAAAGGCGGCCCGCAGCGCGTCGGGCAGCGCCCCGGATTTCTCGCTGTAGAACCGCTCGAACAGTTCCAGGCGGCTCAGGCCCTCGCGCTCGGCAAAGGGAGTCTTCTCTATCAGCACGTCTGGAGAATCGAGTTCCACGGCCAGCACGCCCGGCAGCACGCTCAGCACCTGCGCCTTGAGACCGGGCAATGCCGTGCCCGCAGGCGCACTGACCACCACCTTCAGCAGACCCTGGAAGCTGCGCGCCTCGTCCAGCCTGCGTTCCAGGGTGTCGTGGGTGACGCGCAACGTTTTCAGCTCGCGCCCGCTCGACAGCTCAACCTTGGTGACGCTGGCGGGCCGCCCCGCCGTGACTTCGATCAGATTGACCTGCTTCTGCTCGCCGCCCTCGCCGAAGTCGAGCTGGATGATGCTGCCTGGATAGTGGGCGCTCACCGCGTCGCCCACCCCCTGCGGCTTATGCACG
>JANXWI010000532.1 GCA_025351205.1 Deinococcus sp. | reverse complement strand
CCTGAGTCAACGCTTATCTCCAGCTCGTCAGGGCTTTTCGCAGGTAATCGCGTCCTTCTTCGGCTCCAGTGCCAGGGCATCCACCGTGGACCCTTCCTATCTTGATCACTCATTTGATTCAGTCCAGACATCCAAAGATGTCCGTTCATTCCTCGTTTCGCGTCACCAGTTGTCATGCACCCCGCCGGACCTTGCACCCTTTCGAATGCCGCGCCCGGCTGCCTTCTGAAAGGCTCAGAAAAGATACAGGAGAACCGAGGGGCTGTCAAGGGGAAGGCGGCGGCTCAGTCTTCATGGACGGCCCCTTGGCAGGCGCGGCGCGACCAGAAAACATCGTCTGAGAGGCAGCGACAGGGTCCAGACAAGGCCAGCATGCAAAACGCCGGTTTGACTCTACAATCCGCGTTATGGCTGTTTCCGTTTCTGGTACCCTTGCCACCTTCACGCCGCCCGCCGGAGCAACGGCCTTGATTGGCGACTTCACCGACTGGAAAAAGCGTCCGGCCCTGCCCGTGGTTGCCGGGCAGCCGATTGCTCTGACATTGCCGCGTGCAGCCTGGGTCGAATACGCCTGGCTGGACGCGGACGCAGAACCCTTCGCCGACCCCGACAACCCGCAGCGCAGCCTGAACCCCTGGTGGCCGTACCCACGCGCCGCCGTGATCGGTGAATACGCCCGGCATCCGCTGAGCCTGGACACTGGCGCTGTGCCGGGCGGCACGGCCAACCGCCTGAGCTGGGAGGGTCAGGTGTTTGCGGGGACGAGGCGGGCCATCGTCTATACGCCGCCCGGTTACGACGCGGCGCAGGAATACCCGGTGTACTACGTGCAGGACGGCGTGGCCTTTTACCGCACAGGCCGCCTGGGAGACCTTCTCGACCGGGCGCTGCACGCTGGGCTGATCGCTCCCGCCGTGCTGGTGTTCGTGGAACCGGGAGACCGGAACGCCGAGTATTACCTGAATGACCGCTACCTCGATGTTCTGGTGCAGGAGGTCTGGCCGCGTGTCGAGGGCCAGTACAGCGTGTCACGGACTGCTCAGGGGCGCGGCCTGTGGGGAGCCAGCCTGGGCGGACTGATCAGCCTGTATCTGGGCAGCCGTCATCCCGAACTGTTCGGGCGGGTGGTCAGCCATTCCGGGGCGTTTATCGCTCATCCGGACGCGAGGAAGGGGACCGAAATCGACACCACCACGGCGGGCGAGTGGCTGCGCGAACGCCTGAGCGCCGCGCCGCCGCGCCACCTGAAAATCAGCCTCGACACCGGCACCCTGGAATGGCTGACCGCGCCCAACCGCCGCATGGCCGCCGCGCTGGCAGACGCGGGCGTGCCGCACCAGTACCGCGAGTACCAGAGCGGGCACAACTGGGTGACCTGGAAGACTGCGTTGCCGGAGGCGCTGCTGTACATGCAGGGGAAGTAGGCGGGCGGATACTGCCTGCCAGGGTGCGGAACTTTTGCCAGGGTCAGGAACGGGGCACTGTCGAACGGAACACTGTCGAGCAGAACGCACTTACCGAACCGCTGCCGCCACACGCTCCTTCATGGCGCTGCTCGCCAGATGCGTCAGGGCCAGGGCCAGGGCGTCGGCGGCGTGGTTGTTGAAGACCTCTCGGATGCCCAGGCTGGCCTTGACCATGTACTCGACCTGGGCCTTGTCGGCGCGGCCCGTGCCCACCAGCGCCTGCTTGACCTGCATCGGGCCGTAGGTGTGGACTGGCACGCCCGCCTGGGCACAGGCCAGCTGCACCACCCCGAAGGCCTGCCCGACCTTGAACGCCACGTCGGCCTGCTTGCGCAAAATCTGGTCCTCGATGGCGACGGCCTCCGGCTGAAACTCTTGCAGCAGCCGCGTGACCTCGCCGTGCAGGTACATCAGGCGGCGCGGCATGATCCAGGCCGATTCGGTGATGATACAGATGTGGTACAGGTGCCTGGCCCGGCGGGCGTCACCCTCCACGATGCCCAGGCCGAGATTGGCCAGCCCTGGGTCGATGCCGAGAACGATCATGAGGTCAGCATACTCAATGTTGAGCGTCCAGCACGCACTTCGCGCACGTACACAGGTTTACATCCGT
>JANXWI010000481.1 GCA_025351205.1 Deinococcus sp. | reverse complement strand
CTGGTCTTCTGTAGCCGCTCGAACTCGTGGGGAAGCATGTCCAGCGGAATCCGGGTGTCTTGCAGCGCCCGGCGGTACACCGACCCGCTCAGACCGGGGCGGCTGTAGGCCCGCGCCAGACTGGCGAGCGAGGTGGCGAAGAACACCGGGTCAAGGCCGCGCAGTTCCGGGATCTCCGCGAGCCGCCGCCGCAGGGCGGCCAGGCTGACCGGGTCGGTGGCGTGCGGCGTGGCGATCAGCAGCAGGTGGCCGCGCCTGCCCAGCACCGCGATGTGCTGTTCACGGGCCAGGTCCAGGCTGTACAGCCGCCTGTCGAGCATTTCCGGGCTGAGGTCCAGGTAGATCAGGCCCTGGGTGGTCGCCAGCGTCTGGTGAAGCCCCTTCTCGCTCAGCAGGCGCTGGTTGAGGGCCAGCTGACCCATCGGCAGTGGACTGCCGCGCTGGTCTTTCACCAGCCGTGACAGGGCGCGGGCGTCGAGCTGGCCGGAAAACAGCAGCTGGTCGCCCAGGCGGCGGCGGGCCGAGTCGAGCACCTCGGGCGGCACGTACTCCTTGCGCTCGGTTTTGTCCCACTTCGCGGTGCCGCGCTTCTGGCCCTTTTCGGGAAACAGGAACATTCTCCAGGCCCGCACGGTGGCAAGCGTGTTGATGTAGTTGCCAACCAGCCACCTCAGCGGCAGTCCCGGCAGCGCCAGCGTGGCGATCAGCGCCTGCTTCAGGCCGTAGATGCGCCGCACCGCCGCGCCGCGCATCAGCATGCGCCAGGCGGTGATGCCCAGCACGGTGTACAGCAAAGCACTCGTGAGGGGCGTGGGCTGGTAGCTCACGCCGCTCAGGCTGCCGATCAGCAGGGCCAGCGAGAAGGGGTAGCCGATCAGGTGCAGGAGGTTGGTGTACTTGCCCTTCTGGTCGTGCCACAGCGTCAGGCGGTCACGCAGGTTCAGCTTCAGGCCCCTGAGGCGTTGCGGGGTCTGGAGCGTGATGCCGTAGGTCCAGCGCCCCTTCTGCCTGATGGCCGCCTTCACCTCGGTGGGAAAATACTCGCGCACCGCCACGTAGTCGTCGCTGATCTGCCCACGGGCATCGATGCGCGGCAGCGGCTGCACGTGAAAATGCACCTTGACGCCCTTTCGCCACAGCCGCAGCGCCAGTTCGTAGTCCTCGGCCAAGGCACCCTCGGTCAGCACCTGCCCGTCTTCGTTCAGCAGGTCCATGACGCTGCGGCGCATGGCGAAGCCGGTTCCGGCGCTGGGCAGAAACAGCCCCAGCGCTTCACGGGCGGGCAGGTGATGCAGGTGGTGTTCGGCAAACTCGTCGGCGTAGCTGCCGGTCACGATCTGGGCCAGCAGCCGCCCGAACCGCCCGCGCAGGCCGCTGCCCTGGCCGGGGCGCGGAAACAGCGCGAACACCGGCAGCTGTACCATCTTCCAGCGCTTGAGCAGCGTGCTGTACATGCGGAAGGTGTAGGGATGAATCACGTCCTCGGCGTCGTGGACGGCAATGATGTCAAAGCGTTTGCCGCTGCGCCGCTCGTGTTCGGCAATGGCCGCGTACACCCCGTTGAGGTTCTGGCTCTTGCTGGTCGGGCCAGGGTGTTCGTTGACCACACAGTGGACGCCCGCGTGCTGCTCGGCCAGTTCCTGCACCTCCGGCAGGGTCGCCAGGTCATTGGGGTACACGCCCACGAAGAACTCTACCCGCGAGGCCGGGTAGTGCATCATCTTCAGGGTGCTTTCGATCATCGGGCTGACCACGCCCGCCTCCTGCCAGGCCCCGACCATCACGGCGATGTGGGCCGGGCGGTCATTGGTCAGGTCGCTGGGCCGCACCTGCCAGCCACGAATTTTGCGGCGGTTGAGCAGGTAGGCCAGGTCGAGCAGCAGGTCGTCCAGGCTGACCAGAATGTACAGGGCGAGCAGCAGGGTGACGGGCAGCAGCACGGCCACCGGGCCGCTGAGGTGCAGGCCGGTGAGATGAAGGCCGAAGACGGTCATATGGTTCCCCCTGTACACCCATGTTCCCGTGCGGTGTGCGGTTGTGAAACGGGTGGCCGGTCACGCCCGGCAGCAGAAGTCTGGCAGCGAGCATCCGGTGAACTGCCAGCCTGAGCAAAGTGAAGGGTGACGTTGGAGAGGATGAAAGGCGGTGCTCAAGAGAAAATACCGGCGACTGGACGTGAATGGGTTACCTTGCAGGTGCGTCTGATCAACGGACTTCAGGGTACCCGGCGACCCGAAACTGAAACGTATAAGGCTCGGATGAGGTTTTACGCTTCGGGGGGGTTCAGCCTTCATGTCAGGCCGGCGCGGCCTCACGGTCCCAGATCGAGTCTACCGCCGCCCCGATATGGGCCGGTCAGGTACGTTCTGGTCAGGTACGTTCTGAACACGGCGGCCAGCAGCGGCTGACGCTCCACGCGCATCTCGGTGTCGTGCGCGGCCTGGTCGTCGTTCTGCCAGGCGCTGTTCCACCACGAGAATCCGC
>JANXWI010000453.1 GCA_025351205.1 Deinococcus sp. | reverse complement strand
CGCCAACGATTTTTTCAAGATTGAGTTCTCCAACGCCAGCTGGCCACAGTACCGTTCCAACTCCGCGATGCGGAGTTCGGCACTTCGGTCCGTCTTGGCTCCGTCGGTGAAGGCCGCCTCACCGCGGTCTTCGACTTCCTTCCGCCATCGGTGAATCAGGCTGGGCGCCAGTGAATGCTCCCGGCAGAGTTGGGCGGTGGTGTGCAGGCCAGCGTTGATCTGGCCGACCACCTGAAGCTTGAACTCGCGGCTGTGGTTCCGTCCTGGCATCTGGGCTCCTTCGCGGTGCAGTCAGCGTAGCTGCTGACTCGGGCGAAGTGTCTTGGCCTGTGGTCCTGTCCGGGGGGTTCACTCCACGCTCCACTCTTCGAGTTCTTTGGCCGCCTGTAGACGTTGAGGACCGAATTCTGCCAGCAGGGGAGAGGTGCTCAGCGCTGCGGTCCAGACTTCCAGTCTCTTCCACAGCGAACCACGATTCGAGTCTTTGCTTTGCAGAATTTCGGTCAGCGTCTGCACTGTACGGACGAGCTCGGTCCAGGCATGATACTCATTCTCGATAGGCTGCCCCTGATGTGCGAGTTCGCGTTGTCGTCTCAGATCCGCCTGCAAAAGCTGCCTGGCTGTCTGCCCCGGACACCGTGCCAGCAGAGAATCCCGTGCCTGGTTGAGCAGTCGCGCCCCAAGCTTATGGCCAATGAACAACGTCACCGCCAAGGGCAGCTGCCCGCACAAACAATCACGCAAGCTTGGGGTGTTCAGCTGCAGTTGAACCACGCGGTAATTTTCGGGTGGTCGCCCTCTCTCAAGGGCTCTGATCACCTCCTCTTCTACCATGCCTCTCGTGGCGGGCCAGGACATGAACTCCTCGCTGTCTCGGCGTGATACTGGCAGCGCGTCGACCAGTCGCCCAGCAGGGGTGCAGAAGAGAACCCACACTGTCGTCGGCAACCACACTTCTGCGCACAGCAGCGTACGCGGATAGGTGGCCGGTGGAACGCACAGAATTTCCGAGCGGAGTTGTGCGATTCGGCGAGGGTTGAGGCCCGTCATTTGCGAAAGCGCGCGGTCGCCGAGCAGTGCCTGGGCCGGCGCCTGAATCCACCCGGTGAGCCGGGGCGTCATCGAAGGTGTGCGGTCCGGTCCGGCTCTTTGGACCGGACCGCACATGCCACAGGTGACGCTGACCGGCATCTGCAACGTCACCGGATGCAGCCCGCGCGGAAGATCAGCGACACCACAGAACACCGGTCGGTCTGGGAGGCTCAGGTCGGAAGATTGGCACTCAGGACACCGGAGGACCTCTACAGGCACATAGGCACGCTGAGGCGCACAGATGACTGACAGATCGACTTCCGTCTGCATCGCTGCTTCGACCTGCCTCGACAGGACTGCTGGTTCTGCCTGTGGTCCCGAGCTGTAGGTCAACCGTAATCTCCGGATAGTGCGCGACACTGTACGGTGAAAACCCTCGACTGGGCCGTTCGACCGAAACCGGCCGAGCGAACTCTTCTGGGTGAAGAGCTGCTCGATCTCGGTCGCCCAGGCGTCCCACAAGCTCTCGACAGCCCTGAAGTCTTCCCAGTTGCCATAACGACGGACATACCTGGACCGGTGGTCTTTCCAGCTGTGCCAGCACTGGCGGAGGTCAAACCCATCTGCTGCTTCCCAGAGGGCCTGCAGTTCATCGTTGAGAGCTGCTGCGTCGCGGTACCGGGCACAGCACGACTGTCGACACACGCACGGTCGCCCTGAACACGACCTGACCGCCTTTTTCGTCTTCTCCGTCAACGTTCCGAGGCAAGCGTTCTGCACGGCTCGCCAGTGCCGGGCACGGTGGCGAACGAGATGGAAGCGGTCTGGGACGATGGTTACGGAGCGCCCGGCAAAGGCCCGATTAACTGCGGTTCGAAAGTCTTCCCAGGCGTCGACGGTGACCATCGGGCCACTGATTCCGCCGTACCACCCGGCAATCTCTTTCAGGGTGTTGGTGACTTCCTCCTCTTCCCGACTCGGCACGATCGCCAGGAGCCGCTGATGAGACGGACGAAGCTGGCCGTCAATGACTGAGCTGTCACTGATGATGGTCCAGTACTTTCCTTTGACGGCAAGTTCATCGATACCGATGATGTCCGGAAGGGCCTCTGGGCGTCTCAGGTGTCCATCCTGAGCGAGAACCTCAGCCTGGACCTGAATCCGCCCTTGATCGACCGCCAGCTTCGTCGCGGCTGACACCTGGGACACCTGCAGCCCTGTGACGGCCAGGACATGTCGGCCGTATTCAGCCATCGCTGGTGTGAAGGTCGGACGAGATGGTCGTCCGGCAGCAGCTTGTTCGACTGGCCTGGTCAGCCCGGACCCATACAGGCTGACGGGCAAGGCAGATGGAATCCGTCCGCCGCCGCTCACTTTCCATCGGTGCACGTCAATGTGGAGAGCAACGTCGGTCAGGCCGCAAGGGACATCGCTGTACGTCTGAGAGCGTGTGTCATGTTTCCGGAGTGTCACCCCATCGTCCGGCAGTCGGGGACGGGCGTAAAACTCCAGTGAAACCTGCCAACCCTGATCTGTTCGAATAGCCGGAACCGCCACCAGCGGCGTGTTGAGAGGATCGAGGCCGTACCGATCGAGAGAAACACCGTGAGCCTGTTCGAGATCAAGCGTCACCAACTCTGGCCAGATGAATGTCCCCATTTAACGGAGAGTCCGTACACGGTCAATAGATATGGTTAGGAGCCACCGAAGGTGGCATAGACAGCCTTTAGTCATTGCAGTTCTCGCGTTCGGGGGTCGTTGGGAGGGGATCGGCAGGGTGCGGTGCAGCGGGCGCGGGCGCGCCGAAGTACAGCATCGGTGAGTGGTGGAGACGTCGGCAGCGACGGTATCGGTCTGGCCGCCCAGTTCAGCGTCGGCGAGGGCAGGCGCGCGGAGAATGCCGAGGCCGCGCCGGGTCTGGGCGAGGCCCATCAGGTCGGCCAGCACCATAAGTAACCAGGCAAGCCTCGAGACCGCCCCTCCGGGACGTGGGGGTTTTGGATGTCGGCTGCCGATCAACGGGGGAGCTTCCAGAGCCGGACACTGCCGTCCTGGACAGTCAGCAGTTCGGTCGAGCCTTTCCCGAAGTACACGGCGGCGGGGACCTGCTCTCCGGGGCGGAAGGTTAGCACCTCGCTGCCGTCGTCGGTCCGGCGCAGCGTGATCTCCTCACCGTCCAGAACGGCGAGCAGCTGCCCGTCAGGCGAGAACGCCAGATCAGACAGGTGGCCGACCGGCAGCCGCAGCTGCTCGCCGGACGCGAGATCGGTCAGGACCACGACGGTCGGATCGCCCTTCCAGCCGTTTGCCATCAAGCTGCCGGCCTTTGAAAAGCGCAGCGGCGCGGTGGCGTCGGTGAACTCCAGTGGGACCGGGCTGCTCGGATCGACCGTCTGGCTATGGACGCCGGTGCTGATCACCACCCTCGTCCCGCCCTGAATGTATGCGAGTTCCTGGCCGGGAACAAAGGTGCTTGCGATCCGTCGGTTGCCGGGAATGTCCCAGATCTTCGTGATGGTCGAAGCCCCCTGGCTGTAGGCGAACTGTGTTCCGTCGGGCGTGATGGCGAGGGCAGGAGTACCCCGACTTGGGCCATCGTCGTTGGCGGGGAAGCTGCCGAGGATCTTCCCCTTCAGGTCGAACAGGCGCACCGGACCGTCCATGGTCGCGACGAGCACCGCGTCTCCCTTCTCAGGGAAAACCACGCTCCCCACGCCGGGGTAGGCGTACGCATTCCGGGGCTGGACCGCGACGCTGAACTTCAGCCGGCGACCCTGCACGTCCAGCAGGCCGAGCGTGCCGTCGCCATGGCCGATGGCGAGGAGCGTGCCGTCCAGATTCACTGCCGTGGCGGTGATCCTTCCCTGGACCTTGAACTCGTAGACGAGAGAAACGTGCGAGTCGTCGCGTTCGCTGGATGCCGGGGGAATCGGCGGCGGCGTAACCGGTCGAGCCACCGTCGACGTCGCTGGAACCGAGAGTCCGGCCACGGGCTTGGCGACCGGTTTGGGAACCGGAGACTTCGCAGCGGGCTTGACCGCCATCGCCACCGGGTTCTTTACAGCTCCTAGCGGCGCGACGACCGTCCCGCCGACGTTTCGCACATAGAAAGACGGCTGGAACGAGATGCCGCCGAAGTCGGTCACGGTCGAGGCCACCGTGCAGGTGCCGACGTGCGCCACATG
>JANXWI010000444.1 GCA_025351205.1 Deinococcus sp. | reverse complement strand
CTGCGCCTAAAAGTTGATGGGTGCATCCGCCAGATGGCCCAATAGAATGGCCCCATTCCTATGCCTGAGCCGGAAACGACGAAACCTGACGCCCCGTTTCATCGCCCTGGCTGGCGGACCGAGCCGCATCTGTTCTGCCCGCGCTGCCGCCACCCGTTGCTGCGCTGGGGCAGCTACCGCAGCGCGCCGGAGTGGATACAGGTGGTCTGGGACCCTGAGCGCTGGTGGTTTCCGGTGCCCTGGCAGGGGCTGATGCTGACACTGTTCATCGTCGGCGTGGTGCCTGCGGCGGTACTGCTGTTTGCGGGTGAGCGTGGTCTGGTGCTGATGATCGTTCTGGGATTCGTGTGGGCCGCTGCCTCGGCCTGGCTGGAATGGCGCTCGCGGTTCCGCAGACGGGCCGAATTGGCCGCTGAGCTTCATCCGCACGACTGGGTGTGCGCCAGGTGTCTGCACGCTCAGCCAGGTGAGGCCTTGCCCGCCTCCTGATCCCCTGGTATCAGTTCAGCTTGGCGGGCTGACAGCCGCTGCTCAGGCACTCGCGCAGGCGGTCGTTCAGGAAATTGGTGCGCGAGGTGGTCTTGTCCACCGCGCAGCCCATCGAGATCACCGTGCCCAGTTTGCTGTCCTGCTCGGAGCAGTCGCTGTTACGCCCGGCGACCCAGGCCCGCTGGGTGCGGCGCAACGTGACCTGGGCAGCGGGCGACAGGCGCCTCACCAGCTTCTGATACACCGCGTTCAGGTCGTCGTCGGCCCTGATGAACACCTTGCTGGCGCAGTACACGTCCTCGAAGCCGTTGAGGGTGGTGTTGCAGTTGCTCTGCGCCCGGGCCGTACCTGTCACCACACTGCTGCCCACCAGCAACGCCGCCGCCACGCCCCGCATCAGGTTTCGCATACCGAGAGTCTATCCCTGAAGAGGGGAGGGGGCGGTCGGTGACACAGGGCCTCGGTGCCGCGCCTGTTCTGACTGAGTCTGTTCTGACTGAGTCTGGGCTGGCTGTGACTGGGCTGGCCGTGTCTGCGCTGGTTGTCCGGGCTGACCTATGTATGCTGACCCTGTGGACGACCTGCTGAAGCTGCTGGACTACACCGCCTGGGCCACCGCACGCCTTCTGGCGGCCCTGGCCCCACTTGCGCCCGAAGCTCTGGCCCGCGACCTGCACAGCAGCCACGGCGGGCTGGGCGGCACGCTGGCACACCTCTACGGCGCAGATGTGATCTGGACGGCGCGGCTGCGGGGCCAGCCTGTTATCACCTTTGCTGATCTGCCGGAACTGCCGGGACTGGACGTGCTGGAAGTGCAGTGGGCGGCGCTTCAGGCCGGGCGGCGTGCCCTCGTGGCGGGGCTGAATGCTGAGCAGACCGTCGCCTATGCCAACCTGAAGGGCGAGGCCCAGACCAGCACGGTGAGCGAAATCGTGCGCCACGTCGTCAACCACGGCGCGTACCACCGGGGCCAGATCGTGACCATGCTCCGGCAACTGGAACACGCCGCGCCCAGCACCGACCTGATCGCGTTTTACAGGTTACAGGCAGGCAACTGAAAGCGGACGACCACCTGGGCCGCCCGCTTTGAAATTCAATGCTCAGAACGGTTTGGGAATGGTGGTCACACCCTTGGGATTCGGCCCCCATTTGTTTGCTCCGGGCTGGCTGTCCAGGACGGTGAAGACAAAGACAGCGATGTTCGCCAGGGGAACAAGGCTGAGCAGATACATCCATCCGCTCTGCCCGGCGTCGTGCAGGCGGCGGACAGTGAGAGCCAGGGTGGGCACAAGCACGCCCAGAGCGTAAATAGAAAGCAGGCCAAAAAAGATGAATGAGAATATGATACCGGCGTTCATACCGCTGTTTGATCCCGAACCCAAACTGCCCAAAGCAATGCAGAGCAGGGACAGTCCATATAGCACTGAGATCACGATAAAATTGAACAGCTGAAACATCCAGTATTCCTGGCGTCGGGCGCGGCCCTCAAAGTTGGCGTAGTTGTTGCGGATGACATTCAGATATTCGTTCATGGTGTTCCCCCCAGTTCAAACAGTCCAAACAATTGCGCCTCCAGGGACACTCTAACACTCCGATGAAGTTTCTGAGTGTTCTATGTGGTGGCCTGATTGATGTCTGTTCTGAACCGTCACCAGTTATCCCAGCCACACCAACCCCGGCGACACCAACCCCGGTCACACCAACACAGCCCCGGTAACCCCGCCCCCAGTCCACCCAGCCTGAAGGAGTAGACTGTCAAACTGTGACCGCGCCGCCGCCCGCCTGGGCCTGTAAGCACGCGGAGACTGCATGTCCTCAGACGACATGCCCCTGGAGAACACTTGAGTTACTGGCGAAAAACAATCAAACCGCTGCTGGACGACGAGACCGGGACCATGTTCAAGCAGGCCCCGGCGCGCGTGACGCTCGTGTTCCCCAACCGCTACTCGGTGGGCATGGCGAGCCTGGGCTTTCAGGTCATCTACCGGCTGTTCAACAACGTGGACGGCGTGGCCTGTGAGCGCGCCTTCCTACCCGACGACCCCGACGCCTTCGAGGGTACGGGCGAGGCGCTGCCCACCGTCGAGTCGGGCCGCGACGCCGGAGATTGCCAGCTGTTCGCCATGAGTGTCAGCTTCGAGCTGGACCTGACCAACATCATCCGCACGCTGGACCTGGCGGGCATTCACCCGCTGCGCGAGAAGCGCGACGACTCCGACGCCATCGTGATGATCGGCGGCCCGCTGACCAGCAGCAATCCGTATCCGCTCACGCCCTTTGCCGACGTGATCGCCATCGGTGACGGTGAGCAGATCGTGCCCGTTCTGGCCGAGGCGCTGCGCGAGGCCACTTCACGCGAAGATTTTTACGACCTGATCGACGGCACGCCCGGCATCTTCCTGCCTGCACGCCACAGCCACGAGCCGCAGTGGGCCACCGCGCCCAAGGAACTGCTGCCCGCCTACAGCCAGATCGTGACGCCGCACAGCGAGCTGAGCAACATGTTCCTGGTCGAGGCCCAGCGCGGCTGCCCCAGGCCCTGCACCTTCTGTCTGGCCCGCACCATGTACGGCCCCAACCGCAACAACGGCGGCCAGGAGCTGCTCGACACCATCCCCGACTGGGCCACCAAGGTGGGATTGGTGGGCGCGGCGCTCTCAGACTTCCCGCACACCAAGTTCGTGGGCCGGACCCTGACCGACAGAGGCGTGAAGCTGGGCGTGAGCAGCATCCGCGCCGACACCGTAGACGTGGAGCTGGCCGAGATTCTCAAGGCGGGCGGCCTTCGCACCTTCACGGTGGCGAGCGACGCGCCCAGCGAACGCCTGCGCCAGTGGCTGAAGAAGGGCATCACCACCGAAGACCTGCTGAAGACCGCGCAGATCAGCCGTGATTTGGGCTTCAAGGGCCTCAAGGTCTACATGATGATCGGGCTGGGGCCGGAGAACGACGACGACATCAGCGAGCTGATTTCCTTCACCAAGGAGCTGGCGAAGGTGAACCGCATCGCCCTGGGGATCAGTCCCTTCGTGCCCAAGCGCCACACGCCGCACTTTCAGGACAGCTTCGCAGGCGTGAAGACCATCGAGGGTCGCCTGAAGCGCATCCAGAAGGAGCTGCGCACCACCGCCGAGCTGCGCAACGTGTCGGCCAAGTGGGCCTGGGTGGAAAACGTGATCGCCCGTGGCGGGGCCGATGTCGGTCTAGCGGCCTACGCCATCTACAGGAATGAGAGCATCGGGGCCTGGAAGAAAGCGCTCGACGACGTGGGCTGGACCGATCCCTACGGGTCGAACGAGAGCCGCATTGAGCTTCCGGCGGGGCAGATCGTGAAGGTCGAACACGACTACGACGCGCTGGCCGGGCGCAGGGTCAGCAGTCACGCCGAGGGACTGGCGATTTAGGGACCGGCGATCTGAGGCGTAAGCTTGAGCATGACCGCCAGAAAAAATCTGATCCTGACGCCCGCCCCGGCCACTGCGCCAGAGGTGGGCGTGCTGCTGGCGGTGCTCCACGAGGCGCGGGCCGATACCCTGAAACTTGTTGCGAAAATCAGCGATCTGGACGCCATGCCTGAACGTGGTCACAGTGCTGGAACGCTGCTTTACCACATCGCAGCCATCGAACTCGACTGGCTGTATTGCGAGGTGCTGCAGACAGATTTTCCCACACAGGATTCAGAATGGTTTCCGCATCCTGTGCGGGACAAGGAAGGTCACCTGAGCGCGGTGACGAATGAGCCGCTGGAACGCCACCTCGCGCGGCTGTCCTGGGTGCGTGGGCTGCTGGATGGTGTATTCGTGAGCATGAACTTGGAAGACTTCCGCCGCGTCCGCGTGCTGGAAAACTACGATGTGACGCCCGAGTGGGTACTGATGCACCTGGCGCTGCACGAGGCGCACCACGAAGGGCAACTGGCTTTGCTTGAAAGTCTTTCTCAGCCCAGCAACGCCTGAAACCTGCCGCTCAGGTAGGTACCGAACAGTTCGGCAGGGGCCTGCCCGCCTACATCTTTAAGGGCGATCCGGCCTGCGGGGTCGATCAGCACCAGTGACGGGTACACGCCCACCTGAAAGGCGCTGTTGATGGCCCCACCGAGGTCGAGAATGTTGCCGGGCTGGGCGTAGATCGCCTGATCTTCCGGGGCATCCGATTTGGCATACCTGTCCACGATGATCAGAT
>JANXWI010000149.1 GCA_025351205.1 Deinococcus sp. | reverse complement strand
TCGTTCACGCCCGCCGGGCTGACGTTCGCGGTGTGGGGCGTGATCTTTCTGGGACTGATCACGTTCGCCATGTATCAGGCGTTGCCCGCCCAGCGCGGCCCCCGCTACGACCGTCTGTTCTGGCCCTACCTGCTGTCCAACCTGCTGAACAGCGCCTGGCTGACGGCCTTCCAGACGCTGAACTTCGGGCTGAGCGTGCTGATCATGCTGGCGCTGCTGGCCTCGCTGGTGCGCCTCTACCTGACCCTGGCCGACATGAAGCTGAAGGGGGCTGAGCGCTTTGCCCTGGGTGTCCCGGCCAGCCTGTATCTGGCCTGGATCACGGTGGCGGCGGCGGCCAACATCACCGCCTGGCTGGTCAGCCGGGGCTTCACCGACGGGCTGGCCGGGGTATCGCCCCAGGCGTGGTCGGTGGTTCTGCTGCTCGTCGCGGCGCTGATTGGGGCCGTGACGCTGGTCCGGCGGCTCGACGTGGCCTTCGGACTGGTGCTGGCCTGGGCCTTCTACGGCGTCTATCTGGCCCGCCCGGAACAGGGGACGGTGGTGACCGGCGTGATTCTGGCCGCCGCCGTGCTGCTGCTGGGCGCGGCTGCTGGATACGGGCGCAGAAGAAGACACCCGCTCCTGGCGAATTGAGCGCCGGGGCCAGCCTGTACCGGAATGTCAGTCGGCCAGGAAGCGCAGAAACTCGCGCATCTGGTTCACGCAGGCGCTGGCCTCGCCGCTGGCGCTGCTGCCCGTGACCGTCCTGAGCTTGCCGCCGTCGGACAGATAGATCTGGGTGGCGTGGTACTGCACCTGCTGCTGGGTGAACACGTAGGCCGCCAGGACGGTCCACCTCCCGGCCCGGTCCACGGGTTGCGTGACCACCGACTGCAACTTCTGACCGTTCTCGCTCTGGCCCAACAGCGCTGTCTGCATCCGCAGGGCAAACGACCTCGCGGCGTCGGCGCTCCCGAAACCGGGATACGGCTGCGTCAGCTTCTCCTCGCGCAGCAGACAGGCCCCAGCCGCGTCGGCCCAGGTCGCCCCGGTGTCGTCGGTGGCCGTCCAGCCGGTGAGCGGAACCGTGAGTGCCCACACCGGAGCTGCCGTGAAAGCTGCCGCGAACAGGGCGGCGCGGTAAAGACGCCATGTGCCCTGAATTCTGCATGGCGAAAAACCTGAGCGGCGAACAGGAGAAGCGGCTTCCAGCATTTCAGGAAGCTAGCACCCGGAGTCTGACCGAACCATGAAGTCAGGTGAGAAGGCCCGTGCCCCGGCGGCCTTCAGTGCAGCGCGCTCAACCTCTGCCGGAGCCGAGCACTCACGGCGGGCCATTCTTCCAGCAGCACCGAGTACATCACGCTGTCACGCGCGGTTCCGTCCGGGCGGAGCTGAAATTGTCGGAGCGTTCACATACCAGTCTTACCCCCATGACTAGACCACTGAACTACACCATTTGCCGCAAAAACACCGTCTTGGCCGACAGATCTGTACGTGCCCTCTACACCAACCCGGCTGGCGGGCACGCCCGAACCGATTGACGCGCCGCCCGGCCCCCTCTAGAGTCAGGTGTGATCAGTACGCTAATTCTGCCTCCCCAGGCCACTCAGGCCGGGCTGGCAGTCGATATCGCCGCGTTCGCCATGCACGCGGGCGAGTTGCAGGTGCTGCTGGTCGAGCGCGGCAGCCTGCCGCACGCCCGCACCTGGGCGCTGCCGGGCGGGTTCGTGCATCTGGGTGAGGAGCTGAGCGAGGCCGCCCTGCGCGAGTTGCGCGTCAAGACGAGCGTGGAACTCGAACCCCGGCTGCTGGAGCAGTTCTACACCTTCGGGGCCGTGGAGCGCGACCCGCGTGGGCGGGTGGTCAGCGTGGCCCACATGGCGGTGCTGCCACACGGCACGGTGCGCGTCAGCGGCGGCGGAAACGCGCTGGGGGCGGGCTGGTTTGCCGCCCACGCTCCGCCGACGCTGGCCTTCGACCACCAGGAGATTCTGAACCGGGCCATAGACCGCTTGCAGATCAGGCTGGAATACGCGCTGCTGGCGCTGGAATTTCTGCCCGATACCTTCACCCTGCCCGAGCTTCAGGGCGTGTACGAGGCGATCTTGAACAGGCGGCTCGACAAGCGCAACTTTCGCAAGCGGCTGCTCAGCCAGGGGGCGCTGACCACCTCCGGTGAGCGCCGCAGCGGGGTGGGCCGTCCGGCACAGCTGTACCGCCGGGCCAGCCGGGTCAGGATTTCCGGCTCGTTGTAGGCGGTTGGGGGGACCGAGGATCGTCCAGAACTTCCCTGTCCAGAGGCTGTTCGGACTGCCAGCAGAAAGCTCAGACCGTCCACCCCCCGCCTGCGAACCGGACGACAATGCCAGGTCGCTCGCATCTCACAACCTCAAAAAGACGGTCCTCAGGCGCTCTTCCTACGGGGATAGCCCGGGCGTGACTGACCGCTGCCGCCTGTGTGACCGGGGTGGCGCTGACCGGACCCTGTGGCCTCTAGAATGGACCCAGCATGGACATGAAGAAACTGATGAAGCAGATGCAGCAGGCCCAGGCCGCCGCCGGAAAAATCCAGGACCAGCTCGCGGCCCAGAGCGTGGAGGGCACGGCCAGCGGGCTGGTCACGGTCACGGTCAACGGGCACGGCAAGATCCAGGCGCTGAGCATCAAGCCCGAAGCCGTGACCGAGGGTGACCCGGAGGCGCTCGAAGACCTGCTGATGGTGGCCCTGAAAGACGCCGAGGCCAAGGCCGACGCGCTCCAGCGGCAGGCCACCCAGTCGCTGGGCCTGCCCGGAGGCATGTTCTGAGCCGCCTGCATCTGAACTGTTCACATCTGGACTGTTCACATCTGGACTGTTTGCGTCTGAGTGGTCCACAGCTGGTCAGGCCATGAAGTATCCGCCCAGTCTGGTGGCCCTGATCCGTGAGCTGTCGCGGCTGCCCGGCATCGGCCCCAAGAGCGCCCAGCGGCTGGCCTTTCACCTGTTCGAACAGCCGCGCGAGGACATCGAGCGGCTGTCGGGCGCGCTGCTCGACGCCAAACGTGACCTGCACACCTGCCCCGTGTGCTTCAACATCACCGACGCCGACAGGTGCGACGTGTGCAGCGACCCCAGCCGCGACCAGGGCCTGATCTGCGTGGTCGAGGAACCCGGCGACGTGATCGCCATCGAGCGCAGCGGCGAGTTTCAGGGGCTGTATCACGTGCTGCACGGCGTCATTTCGCCCATGAACGGGGTCGGACCGGACCGGCTGTACATCAAGGCGCTGCTGCCCCGGCTGGGCACGGCCACCGAGGTGATTCTGGCCACCGGCACCACCGTCGAGGGCGAGGCCACCGCGCTGTATCTGCAACGGCTGCTGGAACCGCTGGGCGTGAACCTGTCGCGCATCGCCTATGGGCTGCCGGTGGGCGGCGCACTGGAATACGCCGACGAGGTCACGCTGGGCCGGGCGCTGTCGGGCCGCCAGCAGCTCAACGCGCCACGGCCCACGCCGCCGATTCGGGATAAAAGCGGGGAAGACGATGACCAGGACGGGGGCGCGACGGTTCCGGCCTAGCAGGGTGTGAGCCGGTCAACATGGGAGCGGACGTTGGAGCCTGTGACCCCTCGCCCCTTGCGGGAGGATGGAAGCGGGCCGAACATCCCAGGACTGCTGTCTGACATGCCCCCTGTTTTGATCGGTTGATGCTGTTCTCAGAGCGTCCAGCGCGTCTCTGGAGGCTTTTATTCATCCTGTGGCCTGCCTCGTCGCCATTGGCAATTCGTCGGGGGCGGCCCCTCCTCTGGCTAGATGCAATCGGCGCGTCTCTAGACGGTATTGTTCATCCTGTGGCCTGCCGGGTCGCCATTGACAATATCAGTCGGGGGCGGCCCCTCCTTCTCACCAGATTGGTCGGCGCGTCTCTGGACGCCTTTTGTACAAAATTCGCCCCCCACGCTCCACCAAACGCGGCATAATGCCCGGCGATGCTCTCTACCCTCAAGCAACTGGTCAGCGATATCGATGGGGCCTGGGCGGCGGCCATCAGCGGCCTCGACGGTTTATTGGTCGAGAGCTACTCGGCCACCGACATCGACCTGAGCCTGCTGGCCGCCGAACACGCCGGGATGCTCCGCAGCGCCTCGCAGGCGTACACCCAGACCCTGTCCGGCGGGCAGCCCCGCGAACTGTACGTGCGGGCCGAACGGCTGAGCGTGTACCTGCACCCCATCGGCCAGAACTTCTTTCTGCTGCTGGCGCTTTCGGGGCGCAGCAACCTGGGGCAGGCGCGGCTGTACGGACGTGACGCGGCCCAGCGGCTGGAGACGGAGTTGTGAGCGGCAGCGGGAAGCAGATGTCAGGTGAACAGAGGTCTCAGCAGCAGGAGTCTCGGCAGCAGAAGTTAAGGGAGCAGCGACCATGAGACTGGACACACTGAGGAACCTGCCGGGCGTGCGGGCCTGCGCCCTGGTGAGCGAGGACGGCCTGCCGCTGGAGATGCAGGGCGAACTGGGCGACGTGCTGGCCGCCGAACTGGCCTCATTGCGCGCCAGCAGCGAGCGGGTTGGCCGCAGGCTGGGCGCTGGGCAGATGACCCGGCTGGCCTTTACCAGCGACCTGATCGAGGTGGTGGCGGTGTTCACGGGCAGCTTCACCCTGGGCGCGGCCCTGCTGCGCGGCACCGACACCCGCAGCGCCCAGCAGGCCCTGGCCCGCATCGCCGCCGGGCTGGGCACGCCCGGCGGTCTGCCCAGTCCGGCGGCGACAGACGGCGCGGCCCAGGGCAGTGAAGTCCGGGGCAGTGAGACGCGCGGCAGTGCGGCACAAGACGGTCCTGTACAGGACAGTGCCGCTGCGGAGCGCCGCTGATGGCCGCGCTTGACCTGTCACAGCTGCTGGGCGTGCGCGGCGTGCGGCACGCGGCGCTGCTGGGCGCGGAGGGCAATGTCGTGGCGCAGGCGGGCGGCGACCCCGACACCTCCATCGCGCAGGCCGGACGGGCGGTGGCGGCCAGCCTGATCGCCACCCTGGGCGGTGAGTTGCAGGACCTGCTGATCGACCTCGACGGCGGCCCGGTGCTGCTCACCCCCCACGGCGACCAGACCCTGATGACGGCCTTCGACGATACGGCCAACCTGGGACGGGTGCGCTTCGCCGTTCGCAAGCTGCTCCAGAGCAATCAGGCCGCCCGCGACCTGTAGAGCCGGCAGGCAGACCTGGAAAGACGCGAACCCTCCGGCGCTGGCCGCTATTCTGGGGCCATGAGTCAAGCCACTCCCGCGCCAGCCGCTCCCAGACTCATTCCGTTTTTTTACCATCTGGTGGTCAACGCCACGCGCCTGCCCCTGATCGTGCGCGGTCAGCGCGTGGTGGCGCACGGCCTGGACCTGATTCCGGCCACGGGCCGACTGGTGATCGCGGGCGGCAACCACACCAGCAACATGGACCCTTTCATCATCGCCCAGACGCTGCCCGCAGGCAGACGGGTGCAGTTTCTCGCCAAGAAAGAACTGTTCACTGGCCCAGTGGGCTGGCTGATCAGCGCGGGCGGCAGCTTTCCGGTGGACCGCAGCAGGAACGACCTGGGGGCCATCCGCAACGCGCTCAGGGTCTTGCAGGCGGGGGGCACGCTGGGCATCTTTCCGGAGGGCACGCGCGG
>JANXWI010000421.1 GCA_025351205.1 Deinococcus sp. | reverse complement strand
CGGTCTTGCTGTACGGCCAGCCCGCCGGGGTGCTGATCGTGGCGCTGTTCGACGAGCGGACCTGGACGCCCACCGACAGGGTGGTGCTGGAAACGGTGGTCGGCAGCCTGGAACAGGCGCTGGAACGCTCCGACCAGGCGCGCCAGCTGGAAGAGGAGGCCCGCGCCCAGGAGGCGTTTGCCGCCTTCACCGAGGCCGTGGGCACAGAAACCGACGTGCTGGTGCTGGCTGAGCAGGCCGTGGCGCTGCTGTCAATGAGGTTTCCCGACTGCACCGGTGGCTACTACGTGCTGGAAGACGACCTGTGGAAACTGCGGGTCCATACCGCCGACCTGTACCAGAACCTCGAGGGCCTGGCGCTGTTCAGGGCCGGACTGCCGAAGCAGACGCCGGTCTTCTTGCAGGCCCTGGAGACCCAGCGGACGTCGTTCGTGGACGGCTGGGACCCTCAGCGTGAACAGGTTGAGCGCAGCGAGGACTACGGCACGGCGGGCATGTATCCGCTGGTTTTAAACGGCGAGACAGAGGCCATGCTCGCCGTCGGCCTGAAAACCCAGACCTTCTGGACGCCCCGTGACCAGGCCGTGTTCCGTGCTGTCGGGCGCGGCCTGAACCTGGCCCTGGAACGCGCCGAGCAGGCCCGCAGACTGCGTGAGCAGAACGCCGAACTCGCGGCCCGCAGCCGGGCGCTGGAAAGCTTCTCGGAGCTGACCCAGAACCTGCCGCAGATCAGAGAACCCTACGCGCTGATCCGGCGGGCGCTGGAGGTGATCGTGTCACTGCTGCCTCCCGGCTACGCGGCCTTCTGGGAGACCGAGGGCGAGCGCTGGGTGGCGCGTTCACATGTGGGAGAGGTCGGAAACCCGGAGCTTCAGGTGGCCATTGGAAAGGGGCTGCCGCTGGGCCACACGCCCACCCTCGATACTCCCCGCGCCACCCGGCAACCTTACTTTCAGAGCGCCTACGTCGCGGGCACAGACACTGTTCCGGGCTTGGCGCAGCATATCCACGCGGTGGCGTCCGTGCCGCTGCTGGTCAACGGGCAGGTTTCGGGCATCGTCACGGTTCCGCTGTTCGAGGCCCGCCGCTGGAGCGAGGTGGACAAGATCGTGCTGACCACCGTGGTGCAGAGCCTGGGCATCGCCCTGGAGCGGGCCGAGAGCGTGACCCAGCTGGCCCAGCGCTCCGCCGAACTCGAAGAGCGCGGCGCGGCCCTGGCCCGCAGCAATGAGGAGTTGCAGGCAGCCAACGAGGAACTCGAAGCCTTCAGCTACTCGGTGTCGCACGACCTGCGGACCCCGGTGCGGCACATCAAGGGCTTCTCTGAACTCGCCAGGAAGGCGCTGGCCCGAGTCGGTGCAGCGGCGGGCAACGCGGTTCAGGCTGAATCTTCTCAGTCTCCAGCCACTCAATCTTCAGCCATCCAGTCACCGGCCACTCAGTCTCCAGCCACTCAGTCTCCAGCCATCCAGTCTCCGGCCATCCAGTCGCCCAGCGAACAGGCCACTGAGTACATGCACGTGGTCGAGAAGGCGGCGCTGCGGATGTCCACCCTGATCGACGCCATGCTCGACTTGTCCCGCACCTCGCGCCAGGAAATGCGGCTGGGCGTGGTCGATCTGAATCTGCTGGCGGCGCGCGCCATAGAGGACGTGCAGCCGGACATCCTGGAGCGGGCGGTGGAGTGGCGGGTGCAGACGTTGCCGCTGGTGATGGGTGACCGCGACTCGCTGCAACAGGTGATGACCAACCTGTTCTCGAACGCCGCAAAGTACAGCCGCACCCGCGCCGTCGCCACCATCGAGGTCTGGGCCGAGCAGACCCGCAGCGAATGGTCGGTGCATGTGCGCGACAACGGGGTCGGCTTCGATGCCAACTATCAGGACAAGCTGTTCGGGGTGTTCCAGCGGCTTCACAGCGAGCGCGAGTTTGAGGGCACCGGCATCGGGCTGGCGACGGTCCGGCGCATCGTGCTGCGGCACGGAGGTCGGGTGTCCGCCCGGAGTGGGCCGGTGCAGACGGCGCCGGGTCAGACGGAACGGGGTCAGGACAGACCGGAAAAGGGCGCGCAGGATCAGGGAGCGACCTTCAGCTTCACGCTTCCGAAACCGGACTGAAAAACTTGCGTTAAAAGTGCTGTCCCTGCGGTCACGACACCTGTCTGCGTCCCTGGAGCGCGCTGCCGGGCGCAACAAGCCCGGGGTCTGACCCTTCCCGCACACCACTGACCGTGCCCGGAGTCAGGCGAAAAAAAGCCACATCGGCGGTCTTCAATCCGGTTGCAGACGACCTTAACCATTGCCCAAGCTGATGTGAAGCTTATGTTGACCTTTGCGCCGGTCTTCCCATGCACCAGAGCCTTCCAGGCGGCAGAGTAAAAGGCCAGGCTGTCGCCTCGTTCTGTTCCGCTCTCCTCTCCTGCGATGTTCCTGCTGCCCAGAAGGACTGGAATCCGGACCGACTGGCCGGGCAGGGCGCTGCACCCGTCACCCTGAACATTGGCTTCTTTCGGAGCTGGAATTGTCGGTTTCTTTTAAAAGTTTGATTTTGTATCAAGGCAGACAAATTCACTTTCAATCCCGGCGCGGTTGCTGATTTTTGTAACCGAATCAAGGTCTGGACGGGCATCTTCGCTGACCTGACATCACTGTTTTTGCATTCCATCACTGGAGGTTTCATGACCCCTTTCACCACGACCACCGACGACCTGACCCGTACCCCCACCCCTCTGAATGCCGAATCTGTTCGCCACGTCGTGATGATCGGCAACCACACTCCTCGCCAGTGCGGCATCGCCACCTTCACCGCCGATCTGGCGCAGGCCCTGGCATTGATTGCACCGCCGCTGGTCCCCGCCGGGCCGTCCATTCCGGGCACGGCGGCTGCGGAATCCACGCCGCGCGTCAGCGTGGTCGCCATGAACGACGCCCAGGGCTACGACTACCCGCCGGAGGTGATTCTGGGCGTCGAGCAGCACGAGCTGAGCGCCTATGTGGCCGCTGTCCGCGAAATCAACGCCCAGGCCCCGGATGTGGTGTGCGTGCAGCACGAATACGGCATCTACGGCGGCCCGGCGGGATCGTACCTGCTCACGCTGCTGCGCGGCCTGAAAGCACCCATCGTGACCACGCTGCACACCGTGCTGGAGTCGCCCGACGAGGCGCAGCGGGCAGTGCTCGAAGAACTGTGTGCGCTGTCGGCGGCGGTGGTGGTCATGAGCAGCCGGGCGATTGACATTCTGAGCCGCCAGGGCGTGCCGGGCGCCAAGCTGCACCTGATCCACCACGGCGTGCCCGAGATTGCCCTGGACAGCGCCGAGGAGAAGCGTCGGCTGGGTGTGGGCGAGCGCCCGCTGGTGCTGACCTTCGGGCTGATGGGGCGCGGCAAGGGGCTGGAAACCGCCATCCGTGCCCTGCCCGAGATGGTCGCCGCCCAGCCGGACGCGCTGTACCTGATTCTGGGGGCCACCCACCCGCACGTGCTGCGCCACGAGGGCGAGGCCTACCGCGAGAGCCTCTGGGCGCTGGCCCGCGAGCTGGGCGTGCAAGACCACCTGCGGATGGACAACCGCTTCGTGTCACTCGACGACCTGAAAGGCTATCTGGCCGCCGCCGACGTGTACCTGACGCCCTATCCCAACCCCGCCCAGATCACCTCGGGCACGCTTGCTTACGCAGTGGGCAACGGCAAGGCCGTGGTCAGCACGCCCTACTGGTACGCCGAGGAACTGCTGGCGGGCGGGCGCGGAGTCCTGACGCCGTTCGGTGATCCGCAGGCGATGGGGCGCGAACTGGCCGGGCTGCTGGCCGATCCGCAGCGCCGGGCCGTGATCGGCCACCGGGCCGCCGACTACGGCGAGGCGATGCGCTGGCCCGCCGTCGGGCAGGCCTACCTGGACGTGTTCGCTGCCGTTCAGCCGGTCAGGACAGTTCAGCAGGTCAGGACAGTTCAGCCTGTGGGCGCGGCCCAGGCTGGCCGTGGGATGCAGGCTGCCTCTGTCAGCTCACGTCCTGTCAGGCCCCGGGCCGTGCGCCTGGAGCACCTGGAGGCCATGACCGACGGCACGGCCCTGTTTCAGCACGCCACCGGCAGCATTCCCAACCCGCACGAGGGCTACACCACCGACGACAACGCCCGGATGCTGGGCCTGCTCAGCCGCCTGGAGTTCGTGGGCAGTGAAGCCGGCAGTGAAAGTGTCTCCGGCCCCCGAATCCAGAGTCTGGCGAGGCGGGCGCTGGCCTTTCTACACTTTGCTCTCGACCCTGAGAGCGGCGTGTTCCGGAACTTTCTGGGCTATGACCGCCGCTGGCTGGAAGCGGTGGGGGCCGAGAACGCCCAGGCGCGGGCGGTGCGCGGACTGGTGACCGCCGCGCTGGGACACGACGCGGGCATCGCCGGGGCCAGCACCGAGCTGCTGCGCCGCGCCCGGTTCGCGGCCACCACCCTGCATTCGCCGCGAGCCAAGGCCATCGCGCTGCTGGCCGCTGCCGAGGCCATGACCTCCGCCCGCCTGCGAGACGAGCAGGAACCGCTACTGCTGGCCGCCAGGCTGTACGCCGCCGAGCTGGCGAGGCTGCACCGGGCCTCGGCCAGAGACGGCTGGGACTGGTTCGAGGGTTACCTCAGCTACGCCAACGCCGAGCTGCCGCACGGCCTGATCGCCTGGGGCGAGGCGGCGGGCGACCCGGCCAGCACCGCCCTGGGGCTGCGGACCCTGGAGTGGCTGCACCGCCAGCAGTCCGGGCCTGAACGCGGCGCTTCCAGCACGACGGGAGCCGGGCCGGCCTTCTGGCCCATCGGCTGCGAGCGCGTCTACTGGCGCGGCGAGGCCAGGCCCCTCTGGGACGGGCAGCCCATCGAGGCGGCGGTGTCGGTGGCCGCCTACGCCGCCGCCTTCCGGGCCTCGGGCGATCTGGTCTGGCAGGAGCGTGCTGGGCGCGCCCTCGACTGGCTGCTGGGCGACAACCTGCGCGGCGAGGCCCTGATCGACCCGCTCAGCGCCGGGTGCCGCGACGGGCTGCACCGCAGCGGCCCCAGCATCAACCAGGGCGCAGAATCCACCGTTCTGGCCTGGGAAGCGGTGCTGGACGTGGGGGCGCTCACGCAGGGCCAGCGGCTGTCCGAGCGGGAAAGAACCGTCAGCCTCAGCGCCGACGACTGATGGCGATGAAGTGACCCTGACACAGACGAGTGGGCGGCCCCTGCGCGTCGCCATGTTGGCCCCCATCGCCTGGAGGGTGCCGCCGCGCCACTACGGTCCCTGGGAGCGGGTGGTGTCGCTGCTCACGGAAGAACTGGTGCGCCTGGGCGTGGAGGTGACGCTGTTCGCCACCGCCGACTCGCTGACCACGGCGCGGCTCTCGGCCACGGCCCCCAGTGGCTACGAGGAAACCCCCGGCCTGGACGTGAAGGTCGAGGAGGCGCTGCACCTGAGCAGCCTGTTTGGCCGGGCCGCTGAGTTCGATGTCATCCACAACCACGCCGATTTCCTGCCGCTCAGCTACGCCGGACTGGTGAGCACGCCCACCGTGACCACCATCCACGGCTTCTCGGGGCCGGCCATCCTGCCGGTGTACCGCCAGATGAATGGCCGCAGCACCTACGTCTCGATCAGCGACGCGGACCGCTGCCCGGAGCTGAGCTACGCCGCGACCATCTATCACGGCCTGGACCTGTCTGAGCTGGCCTTCGACGCGCACGGCGGCGAGTCTCTGGTGTTTTTTGGCCGCATGCACGGGGATAAGGGCGCGGCGGACGCCATCCGCATCGCGCGGGCGGCGGGGCGGCCCCTGCTGCTGGCGGGCATCGTGCAGGACCGCCGTTACTTCGAGGAAGAGGTGGAGCCGCTGCTGGGTGCTGACATCCGGTATCTCGGCTCCGTCGGCCCGCAGGAGCGCGAACGTCTGCTGGGCGGGGCGCTGGCGCTGCTGCACCCCATTCACTTCGACGAGCCGTTCGGGCTGAGCATGGCCGAGGCGATGGCCTGCGGCACCCCGGTGATCGCGTACAACCGGGGCAGCGTGCCGGAAGTGGTCGGCAGTGAGGGTGGATTTATCGTGCCGGAGGGCGACGAGGCGGCGGCTGTGCGGGCCGTCCACGCGGCGGCGGGCTTTGATCGGCGGGCGGCCAGAGCGCGGGTCGAGCGGCTGTTCACCGTGCAGCGCATGGCCCAGGAATACCTGAAGGTGTACCAGGGCATGCTGGCGTAGCAGGACGGGCGGCCATTTCCTTGGCATCGTCTCGCGTCTTTTTGCATCATCCCGTGACGTTTGTGTGGTCCGCAGCCTGTACCCTGTGCGGTATGAGCCTGCTGCCCAGCCGTCACCGCGACCCGATTCTGTTTCACCGGCATGACCGCAACCCGATCCTCAGCTCCGGCCAGTGGCCCTATCCGGCCAACTCGGTGTTCAACGCCGGGGCCACCACCCTGCCCGACGGCACCACGCTGCTGCTCAGCCGGGTCGAGGATTTCCGGGGCCTGTCGCACCTGACCGCCGCCCGCAGCCGCGACGGCGTGAGCGGCTGGCGCATCGACGCGGCCCCCACCATGTCGCCGCACCCGGACCACCCGGAGGAGTCGTGGGGCATCGAGGACCCGCGCATCACCTACCTGCCCGAGGAAGGCTGTTACGCGGTGCTGTACACCGCCTACAGCCCCGGCGGCCCCGGCGTGGCGCTGGCCCTGACCCACGACTTCGAGACCTTCGAGCGGCGCGGCCTGATCTTTCCGCCCGAAGACAAGGACGCCGCCATCTTCCCGGTGCGCTTTGAGGGC
>JANXWI010000417.1 GCA_025351205.1 Deinococcus sp. | reverse complement strand
AAGATGTATTTGGGGTTCAGCGCCTTGCGGTTCTCGGCGGGGATGATCTGGGTGCGGGCAGGCGGCCCGCCCCGGCCTCCGCCACTGCCCGATGACCCGTTGCTCAGCCTGGGCGGCGGTGGGTCGGCGGGCAGCATCATGGCGTCCTGCACGGCGGGCAGCACCTGAAAACTGACCTGCGGCTGCTGCGCGCCCATGCTGCGCAGCGCGTCTTCGAGCAGCTCCAGATAGTGTTTGCGGAACCACTCCTGGGCAAACGAGTTGCGGACGCCCAGCACCAGTGACCCCTGCTGCACGCCCAGCGGGCGCACCGGGGCAAACCAGGTGTGGTACTCGACTTCCGAGATGTTTTTGCGGACGTACCCGAGCACGTCCGTCCAGATTTCCTGCGAGATAAGCCTCACCCCCTGCTGCCGAGTCGCTGCCCCATCATACCGCGCGCCGGGTGAAGACAGGGCTGCCCCCTTCTGCTGACCGGCGTGAACAGTTCTGCTGGCCGGATGATAAGCTGGAGCGTACATCGGCCTGACATTTCTGTGTTCTTGCCCGAACAGCTCGGTCTGCCTGCCCACGTTTCCTGCGTCTTTTGCTCCCAGCTTGCCCGACATGGGCTACAGAGGCTTGCTATGACTGCCCCCATATGAGTTCCAGCAGAAGTTCCGGTAAATCAGAGAAAGCGTCTTTCCCAGCAGTCCGGGGCGGCGCTTTTTCTACTTTCAGGGCCAGGTGCTTAGAGGTCGAAGTATGAACGAATCCCAGCAGACGACGCCCGGCCAGAAGACGCCCGAACAGATCACGCGCGGCGGGCTGCGCTACGAGGGCAAGGCCAAGCGGGTCTACGCCACCGCCGACGCAGGGCAGTACATCGTCGAGTACAAGGACGACGCCACCGCCTTCAACGGCGTGAAGAGGGCACAGATCGAGGGCAAGGGGGCCATCAACAACGCCATCACCTCTGCCCTCTATCCGCAGCTTGAGGCGGCGGGCATTCCCACCCATTTCATCCGGCAGCTGAGCGAGCGCGAACAGCTGGTGTGCGCCGTGCAGATCATTCCAGTCGAGGTGATCGTACGCAACGTGGCGGCGGGCAGCTTTTCCAAGCGCCTGGGGATAGAAGAGGGCACGCCGCTGAGCAGGCCGGTCATCGAATACTGCTACAAATCCGACGCACTGGGCGACCCGCTGATCAACACCGACACGGCGCTCAGTCTGGGGTGGGCCACCGAAGCCCAGCTGCTGCGCGTCCGGGAACTGGCCCTGAAGGTGCGCCACTTCCTGACGCCGTTTTTCGAGGCCAGGGGCGTGCGGCTGATCGACTTCAAGCTGGAATTCGGCACGCTCGCAGACGAAACGGTGGTGCTGGCTGACGAGATCAGCCCCGATACTTGCCGCTTCTGGGACACGGCCACGGGTGAGAAACTCGATAAAGACCGTTTCCGCCGTGACCTGGGCGGCGTGGAAGACGCCTACGCCGAGATGCTGCGGCGGATTACGAGTTGACTCGAATTCCCTTCCCCTTTCTGGAGCCTGAAATGTCCAATTACAAAGCCAAAATCTACGTTACCCTCAAGCCTTCTATTCTCGATCCGCAGGGGCGCACCGTCGAGCGGGCGCTTTCGCACCTGGGCCAGCAGGCCAGCCACGTGCGGGTGGGCAAATACATCGAGCTGAATCTGGACGGTGAACGCGCCGAGGTCGAGAGCCGGGTACAGGAAATGGCGACCACCGTGCTGAGCAACCCGGTGATGGAAGACGTGCGCTGGGAACTGGCCGAACTTGAAGTGGCCGGGGCGTGAGCACACTCAGGGTGGTGAATCTGGCCGAGATGTTCGGGGCGTTCACCGAGCAGTGGTCGCCCAGGATCGTGGGCGAGCTGAACGGCCAGGAAGTGCGGCTTGCCCGCATAGGCGGTGAGTTCGTGTGGCACGCGCACGAGGACGCCGACGAGCTGTTTCTGGTGGTCAGGGGAAGGCTGCGGATGGGCCTGCGCGACGGTGACAAGGTGGTGAACGAGGGAGAGTTTCTGATCGTGCCGCGCGGTGTGGAGCACAGGCCGATTGCCGAGACGCAGGAGGTCTGGATGCTGATGTTCGAACCCGCCGGAACCCCGAATACCGGCACTGCTGGCGGCGAGCGCACCGTATCTGTGCTGGAGCGGCTGTGAAGGTTTCGGTCATCCAGTTTCCCGGCAGCAACTGCGACGCCGACGCCCTGCACGCGGCACGGCTGACGCTCGACCAGGGCGCAGGCTTCGTCTGGCACG
>JANXWI010000394.1 GCA_025351205.1 Deinococcus sp. | reverse complement strand
AATGTGTGGCTGGCCTACTGTTGAAATGAGATTCCATGAGTTTTAACTTCATAAACTTAATGAACGCGTAAAAATGGGGGGGGTCGTTCTGGCCGCTGCGCCTGATCACCGTGTGAATTTTCATGCAAAACCGCAGTGCGTCGGCCAATAGTGCCGTAACAGAAACGTAAAACTTTTTCATATTGTGAAGCGACAGAATATGTCGTGCCAGAGGCGCTTGACGGAGCTTGAGAACAGCATTAGAGTGCCCTTGTCCAACCGAGGCAGAGTTTGCAGTCAGGGGCTGCGGGCGAATAGAGACAGAGGCCAAATCTCATGGCCTGTGCATCTAGTCATTGCTCACTCTTATTGGTTTACGTGACAAAGGGAAGGGGAATATGAAGAATGCAATTTTGATGGTGGCGGCAATGGGTCTGTTCGGCGGCGCGCTGGCAGGTAGTTCAGTTGGCGGTACTGCCACTACGCCAGCAACGACCACTGTAATTCAGCCTGTCAGTGCGACGGTGACCAACGTGTGTACCTACGCAGTAGATAGCCAGGAAGATGTCAATGGCCGCGTTTTCACACAGGACAACAAGAACCTGGGAAGCTACAACGCTCTGGGCACCACGAACGCTGCGGTAGATATGGGCAACTTCTACATTTTCCGCTGCACCTCGGGCACCACTTGGAACGTACCTTCCGCCACCGCTGACGGGACCATTTCATTGACCAACAGCACTGCCGGTTCTCAGCCGTTGGTTGTCAACTACAGCATCACCACAGAAAACCAGCTCGACACTGCCAACGGTGACATCCACTCCGCAGGAGCCGTCTTCACCGCAAATGCTGGTCAGTGGCGCGCCCGTGCTGGCAGCTACACCGGTGCGTTGAGCGTCACCATCACCTACTTCTAAACCCTGATCCCCCGGCGCGGCGGCCCTCATCTGCCGCCGCGCTCCCATTCTCACTTCGTCATTACCCAGAGGTCAGCGTATGCTCAAGCCAGCCAAACTTTTGAACGTCGCCGTGCTGGCCGCGCTCGTCTCTGGCAGTGCCGGGGCCGCGTGTCAGCTCCAGACACCCGTCTGGAACGTACCGGCCTACAGGGCCACGGCTCAGGCCACGGGCACGCTGCGGCTGACGGTGGTGTGCGAGGGTGCAGACGCGCAGCAGCAGTACACCCTGAACCTGTCGGCCCTAGGCGGGCGCTTCGATCAGGCCAGCGGCGCGTATGTGCTGGGTGCCAGAGGCCGGGCCAACTCACAGCTCACCATGCAGATTCTGGGCGCCTCGCCCGCGCTGGGCGGCACGGTTGTTCCCACCGTGTACACGGGCAGCACCGACCAGACCTTCAATGTGCTGATTCCTGCCGGACAGTGGCAGGCCAGCGGCGCACCGAGCATCAATCTCAATTTCGATCTCAACCCCTTTGCCACAGGAAACAGCCTGCCATGAAACCTAACCTGACCACGCGCCTTCTTCTCTCCGTCGTTTCCCTTGCCGCAGCGGTCACGTTCAGTACGGTTCATGCCCAGGCGGGCGTCACCATCGCCCCGGTGGTGGTCAACATCGACCCCAACCGCACCCTGAGTGGACAGACCTCATTTAACAACGGCACAAACAAGACGATTGATTTCACGGTCAACATCCAGGCGTGGACCCAGAAAGACGGCGAGAGCATTCTGGCCGATACCCGCGACGTGCTGGTGAACCCCAACAGCTTTCAGCTGGCCCCCGGCTCCACGCAGGTCATCCGCATCGGGCTGAGAAAAAAGCCCGGCAACAGCGAGCTGACCTACCGCCTGCTGATCGCCCAGAAAAACCAGGGCAGCACTGTCAGCAACGAACAGGGCGTGTCGCTCCAGGTGCTGCCGACCTTCAGCATTCCCATCTACGTGTCTGCCGAGGGTTTCAAGCCCGCCGTGTCGTACAGCCTGGCCCGCGACGGCGCGGACCTGCTGCTCACGGCGACCAACAGCGGCAACCGCCACCAGACCTTCAACAACCTCTCGGTCAGCAGCGGAGCACTCAGCTCGGCGGTGCCGTCGCGGGCGGTGCTGTCGGGCACCAGCTTCAGCGTCCGCCTGCCCGGATTTGCGGCGGCCAGCGCCCCACTCAAGCTGATGTACCTCGACTACACCCAGGTCCAGCGCACCGAGACCGTGCCGCTGCCCTGAGTTTCTGATCCTGATCAATCCTGACCCTTGCCATTCTGCCCATCCTGTCTGCTGCCACCCCGGAGCAGCCTCCACGAATCGTCGTCCCACGCGGCCTTGCCCGGCCTCTTCCGGCCCGGCACCAGACCGCCCCACAGCTGCCCACCACTCACAGGAGGAAGGAACATGAAGAAAGCATTTGCCGTACTGGTGTCACTCGCCGCGTTCGGGGGAACGCTCGCCTCAGCCGAGGCTGCCCAGAGCACCGCCGCCGTGATGCCGCTCAGCGCCACGGTGTCGAACGTCTGCACCTACGCCGCCTACGACGGCAACGCCACCACCAGCCCGCCCGTGACGCCGCTGCCTGTGGGACCGGCCTACAACCAGATCGACGTGAACGGAAAGACCTACACCCAGCCGGTTCAGAACCTGGGCACCTACAAGGCCAACGCGCAGAGAGACGGCGGTACGCGCAACCTGTACATCCACCGCTGCACCTCGTTCACCATGTTCACGCCCCAGTACACCAGCGGCGTGGTGTCGCTGACCAGCCAGGCCGCCGACAACTCCAGCCACGCGCTGAAGTACCTGAACGTCGACTGGAAGCTCGACACCAACGGCAGCGCCAACGACCTCGACGGGGTGGGCGACGTGCATTACGGCAACGTCACCTTCACCATCCCGGCAGGCCAGTGGAACGCGGCGGCGGGCCAGTACAGCGGCGAGCTGAAGCTGTTCATCAGCTACCAGTAAACGGCTGTTAAATACAGCACAGTTTGAGACGCGGCCCCTCCCCTCGCCCCCCGTGGGAGAGGGGCGCTGCGTAGCAGCAGGGTGAGGGGGCGTCCCCGGTTCCGTTTTCCGACGCCCCGCACCACTGGCAGACCAACACCAGACCCCCTAAATTCAGACTGATCTTTCCATGTCTCCTGCGTCGTCTCTCTCCCCCCTTTGGCACCCACTTCAACCATTTCAGAAGGAATCCATGACCTGCCAACCGCGCGCGCCCACCACTGCTTCTTGTTCTGCAACCGTTCTGGGCCGTTCCTGCGCGCTGC